>JAOZLK010000196.1:3450-3716 GCA_029934875.1 Bacteroidales bacterium
GCACCGGTAACTCCGGTGCAGTGATGTCGCTGATTAGCACATTCTGGCTTACATCCACACTGTTTCCATTTCCATCATCAAAGGTCCATGTAATTATATGAGTTCCCTGTGTTGAATATGCCAGGGGATCGGATGTTGTCCCGGTAATGGTCCCTGCACAAGCATCGTTGGCAGTAGGGACTGTCACCGTAAGGCTGCATTCTGCGCTCAAATCTTCCAGCACCGGTATCTCGGGGGCAGTGAGGTCGCTGATAAGCACATTCTGG
>JAOZLK010000196.1:3816-7196 GCA_029934875.1 Bacteroidales bacterium
GCTGATAAGCACATTCTGGTCCACATCTATGCTGTTCCCGTTTCCGTCATCAAAGTTCCATGTAATAACATAAACTCCCTGCGTAGAATAGCTCAGGGGGTCGGATGTTGTCCCGCTAATGACACCGGCACATGCGTCAGTCGTTGTGGGAGCAAGAGCTGTAGCTGAACATTCGCCTGTTACATCTTCCAGCACCGGTATCTCGGGGGCAGTGAGGTCGCTGATAAGCACATTCTGGTCCACATCTATGCTGTTCCCGTTTCCGTCATCAAAGGTCCATGTAATTATATGGGTTCCCTGTGTTGAATATGTCAGGGGATCGGAAGTTGTGCCGGTAATGGTACCTGTACAGGCATCTGTAGTGCCAGGTGCAAGAGCTGTAGCTGTACATTCTCCCGTGACATCAGGAAGTGCAGGTTCAAGTGGGGCTGTTATATCGTTTAAAATGACAGATTGATTCTGGCTTGAGATATTTCCATTTCCATCATCATAGCTCCAGGTAATCACAGTTGTTCCCTGTGCAGTAATCGGGAAGGGTGTAGTGGTGGTTCCGGTAAGAGCACCCGAATAGAAATCGCTCGCAGTGGGAGCAAGAGGACTTGCCGAACATTCGCCCGTAAGATCTGGCAGAACTGGCAGGTCCGGAACAGGAGCAGTCAGGTCGCTGATGATTAATATAGCAAGCGTGTCGCCTCCATAATTGTCTTCCTCAACTTTTGCAGAAACGCTGTAAGTTCCCAGGTCAAGCGGGAGGGCAATAGATCCATCGTAAGTTATTTTCAGGTTTAATCCTGCAGGCACAGTTTCGGAACTTACCTGTATCCCCGAACCTGTATACTCCTGGGACAAGTTACTCAGGATAATGTCTGCTTCAGCTTTATTCACCAGCTGGTGACGTTCAAATGTAACAGCTGCATAAGTGGCATCACCGGCCTGGGAGGCATAGATCAAGCTTTCTCCTGCTCCATTTATACTGGCTGTAGATCCTGATACCGAAACAACAGTGGCATTTGAAGCACTGAATGTAACCGGCAATCCTGATGATGATGTGGCAGAAAGGGTAAAATCGGCATCGCCGTAGGTTTTATCTTCCAGTTCGCTGAAATTGATTACCTGGACAAACCTACCAGCCAGCTGAAAATCAAAAGATTCAAGTACCCCTGAGGATTCGGCAGTAACTGTACCTTTTGTGTAGGCCACTGTTATTGCATGATCGGTATTCAAATCGGGGCTAACATAAACGATTATGGTGGCCGGATCTCCAGGTTTCAGCATACAGGAAGAGGAGCTCACGTCAACACCATTATCCTGAATCGAGAATTCCAGATGCTTGCCTGTAGGGTCGGCCATATTACGGTCAAAGGTAATCTCGACCCGGTCAGCCTCCTTGGATGCATAGAGGAAATTGGGAATTCCCGGGGGAGAAACATTGATGGTATATGTTTCATCTGTTGAGGTCCACGTGGCATCAGAAAATTGGAAATTAAAGTCCCCGGCTCTATTTCCGCTTGCTCCGCTTGCGGAATAGATGACCTTGAAGCTAAGATCGCTCACCACCGTAGGAAGGGTTGTTATTTGAGCTCCGGGAAGGCCTCCATTATACTGGTACAGTTCACCTTCTCCCGGAAGTGAGGTAATGGTGGCAGTTTTTGAACCGGCATCGCCTCCGGTAAACAAGAGGGTTGCCGTTCGTATTTCACCCTGTTCCACGTACATGGTCTGGGGAACAGCAACCAGGGGTGGGGTGGAACTTGTTTGAAATCTCCATATCTCGGACCATGATACCGTACCTATTGAGTTTTTTGAGTAAGCCGACCAATAATAAGTTTGGTCTGGCGACAGGATATAGTCATAGGATAATTCAGTGAGATCGGCTGAGGTATGGATCGGACTGCTCAGGTCTGAATTCTGGGAAATCACCACAAAATAACTCGATGCATTGGCTGCTGCCTCCCATTGAAACGTCAGGGTATCACTTACTGTTGAATTATATGCCGGGCTTAGCAGTCGGGGAGTGCTGGCTCTTGGAACGGTGCCCTGAAGAAAGATGCCCTCGTAAACTGCATTGTCATCAAAGGTATAGCTGCCCCCGCCCGGTGTAAACAGGATGGCTTTCTCACTTTGAATATAGCCTGTGGTATTGTAGGAACAGGTAACACCCGCCGATCCATCACGATTCTCCAGGCCGATGGTAGCTGAATTTCCGCTGGCCCTGTCGGATGTTAGATCGACAATGCTTCTGTACTGGGTTTGAATATTGTTGGAGCCCTCATAGAGAATGACCTGGAAGGTGCCAAGCAGTACCGGTGAGTTCCAGAACGACATGTTGTTGAACTGAATTACCAGTTTTCTATTTGGCGCTGTACCAATTGTCTGGTACATGATATCTCCGGTTTCATGTATAACCAGGTCATCCCAGAAAGGAGCAATATAATTATCGGCCCCTGTGGTATTGGGTATGGGATAGTTTGAGTATTGATTGGATCCTCTTTCAAACATCACCAGACCGTTGGAGGTCACATAGAAATCGGTATAGGTATTTTCAAAAAATTCGAAACTAAAACCGATGGGGAAAGCACCCCAGTTACCATCATCCACATAACCTGTACGTGCAACGATACCCAGGTATTCGGTTTCCGTTGGCAGCGCATGACTTAAGGTGACCACCGACAGAAGAATCAGGATCAGAAAGGATTTTATCTTGTGGTTCAGATTTTTCATCTTGAAAAGGATTTAATAGGTTCAATTTTGACTGATAAAAACAAGACCAGTTCTGGCTTCCAACTGTTGCTTTAAGAGCTGGCCGTCCTCTCCGCTAAAGACCACATCGCTGTGAATCACCACTTTTCCCGAAATAACTTTTGTCCAGTCCGTCAGATCAAAAGGTAGTTCTTCAAGGTTTTCTGAGGTAAGTGCAATACTGCTAAATACAATTGCCCCAGGCTTCGTAGGTACATATATGTGAAGATCCTCAATTCGTATATTCACCAGTTGCTCTGTGATTTGTCCGAGGGCATCAGGTGTGTTTCCATCGGTAACATAAACATTAGGATGATTGTCATATTCGGCCAGCAGTTCCGTAAAATCATCGGCAATCTCATCAATGATGATAAGATCCTGATCTGACTGTGAAAATAGATTTCCAGAAGTAATGATTAATATGATGCACAGATGGAAGAAAGAAACTTTCATAACTTATAATTTAGTAATACAAATTAGTTGGCGCATTTATCGTACACTATACCAGTGATATATAGTTTAGGGCGTATGGTAAAACTCCTTTTGTTGGCTCAATTCTGAATTCAATGTCCGTAAGATTTCAATGCACTCAAAATTTATTTTTCAACCATGAGGGCCTTTCAAGGCGTACAGGGTGAATT
>JAOZLK010000196.1:7206-7664 GCA_029934875.1 Bacteroidales bacterium
CGGATAACTTTATTACTTTTGCACGCCCTTATGAAGAAATATTTTAACCTGTTTAATTTATCTCAGGAGATAAATTATAGAACAGAAGTTTTATCTGGCCTGACCGTGGCGCTTGCCCTTGTCCCTGAAGCTGTTGCCTTTGCACTTATTGCCGGATTATCGCCATTAACTGGGCTGTATGCAGCCTTTGTAATGGGTTTGGTTACTTCCATATTCGGTGGCCGCCCCGGAATGATATCAGGAGCAACAGGGGCCATCGCCATTGTGATTGTTTCCCTGGTAAAGACCCAGGGTGTGGAGTATGTGTTTGCCACGGTGATACTGGCAGGTCTTATCCAGGCAACAGCAGGAGTTCTAAAGCTGGGAAAGTTAATACGCCTTGTGCCTCATCCTGTCATTTTTGGTTTTGTTAATGGCCTGGCCATCATTATTTTTATGTCACAGCTGGACCAGTTTAA
>JAOZLK010000197.1:0-1727 GCA_029934875.1 Bacteroidales bacterium
CACCCATTACAGCCTCCACCGACTATACCATGAATTATTCACCCGACACCAGTTTTGTCTTCCCCCTTGTGGACACCGCGCACTACAACCTGCGGCAAAAAGGAATGTATTTTATCCGGGTTGACAATGAGCGGCCTGAAGGTCTTTCACTATTTAATTTTGGAGGCTCATTTCCCCAGATCAAGACTCCGGAAGAGCTCATGGAACCACTTTTTTATCTTACCACCCTGGCCGAATACCGCGATTTGAGAAAAAAAGAGAATATAAAGCTGGAAGTGGATAACCTCTGGCTGAAACTGGGGGGGAGCATAGAGAAGTCAAAAGAACTGATTCGTATTTATTACAATAGGGTTGTCTACTCCAACCTTTATTTTACTTCCAATAAGGAGGGGTGGAAAACCGACCAGGGGATGATCTTCATCCTCTTCGGCCCGCCCAGCAGAATTCAAATGACAGGGAGCGGTGAGCGCTGGTATTATTTCTCCAAACGTCGAATCAATCCCCTGGAATTCAGGTTTGAACGAAGGCCAGACGCATTTTCGGATCAGAACATGGTGTGGATAAAAACTACAGATTCACAGATGTTCTGGAACGATGCTGTGCGATCCTGGCGTAAGGGCAAGGTTTATTCACCCGGAAACTGATAATATGGCTACACAGGATAATTTTATTTTTGGAATACAAGCTGTAAGAGAGGCCATTAACGCCGGAAAGGATATTGATAAGGTGCTCTTAAGGCGGGGTGCGGGTTCTGATGTTTTAAAGGAGTTAATGGCTGATATCCGGCACCTTGATATACCGGTCCAACAGGTTCCGCTTGAAAAACTGAATCGTGTTACCCGGAAGAATCACCAGGGTATTATTGCCTGGATCTCACAGATAAGTTATACCGATCTTGCCTCTGTTTTACCGGGCATTTATGAGTCTGGTGACGATCCGCTGATCCTCTTACTGGATGGAGTCTCGGACGTGCGCAATTTCGGGGCCATTGCCCGTAGTGCCGAATGTGCCGGGGTTCATGCCATTGTTATACCTATCTCAGGCAGTGCAGCTATTAATTCGGATGCCATAAAAACATCAGCAGGTGCTTTGCTCAAGATTCCCGTTTGCAGGGAAAGGGACCTGGTGACAGCTGCTCGTTTTTTAAGGGATAGCGGATTAAAACTCTTCGCCGCCACGGAAAAAGCTGAGGAGCTACTGTACTCTGCCGATCTGACCGGTCCCGCAGCGATAATTATGGGTTCTGAGGATCGAGGCGTTTCCAATGCACTTCTGAAGGATTGTGAGCACTGGATCTCCATACCCATGCAGGGATCCATTTCCTCTTTGAATGTTTCGGTTGCAGCCGGGGTTTTACTCTTCGAGACGGTCCGGCAGCGGAGCCTGTAAGGCTATTTTAGCGGAAGCTGCCTGTTGAAGCTCTCCTCCAGGGAAATGAATGTTTCCGTTCGGCTCACACCCGGAATTGCCTGTACCTTGTCCACCAGTACATGCTTCAGATCTTCGTTATCCCTGGTGTAAATCTTTATAAATATCGAGTAGCCACCTGTGATATAATGGCATTGGGTGATTTCAGGAATTTCTTTAAGCTGGACAACCACATCGGGATAGAGATGTGCACTGTCAAGGAAAATTCCCACATAGGCACAGGTGAGAAACCCGGTTTTTTTCGGACTGATAATGAATTCAGACCCGGTAATTACTCCCGTTTTAGTCAGGCGCTGGAC
>JAOZLK010000197.1:1737-7648 GCA_029934875.1 Bacteroidales bacterium
CCTTACACTCCCTGGCCACCTCCAGGTAGGGGATTCGTGCATTCTTGGTGATTAATGCGAGAATCTTTCGATCCAGCTCGTCTATGTGATGATTGTCTTCCATACTTATTGCAGTTTAGTCCACTAATGTAATTACAATTTGAAAGATAACCACATCATTTAATGTGATTTTAAACATAATCCCCATCAATAGCTGTCAGGTTGTTTTTTTATGGACGGCGCTTTTCTAGGCCAGTTTGTTAAAATCGGCACCGCTTGGATTCTGGAAAACACGAAGTTCAAATTCAGGAAGGATGGCCAGGATGTGATCGAAGATGTCGGCCTGGATGGCCTCGTAATTGGCCCATGCCTGGTCATTGCTAAACACATAAATTTCCAGGGGAATTCCCCTTTCTGTTGCCTGGAGATACCTTACCAGGAAGGTCATGTCCTGGCGAATTTTCGGATGCTTGTGAAGGTAATTCTCCAGGTAGGCCCTGAAAGTCCCCAGGTTGGTCATTCTGCGTCCATTGGTTACGATGGAGTCATCCAGGCCCAGGGTCTTGTTGTATTTGCTAATCTCATCTTCCTTTTCGGTGATGTAATCATTCAGCAGGTGGTATTTTCGAAATTTTTCAATCTGCTCCGGACTCAAAAATCCCACGCTGCTCATGTCGATGTTGATGGCTCGCTTGATTCTTCGGCCACCCGATTCCTCCATCCCTTTCCAGTTGTTGAAAGATTCCGAAACCAGGGCATAGGTGGGAATGGTGGCAATGGTTTTGTCCCAGTTCTGAACCTTCACGGTGTTCAGTGAAATGTCGATTACGTCTCCGTCGGCATTGTATTTGGGCATAGAAATCCAGTCACCCATATTCACCATGTTATTGGCCGATAACTGGATACTGGCCACAAAACCCAGGATGGTATCCTTAAAAACCAGCATCAGGACCGCAGCCATCGCTCCCACACCTGTAAGAAGTGCTTTGGGTGCTTCACCGCTGAAGATGGAGATGATGATGATGATCCCGGCAAAGTAGAAGAATATCTTTATAACCTGGAGATAACCCTTGATTTCCCGGCCTTTGGAAATGGGCAATTTCCTGTATATCTCAAGCAGGGCATTCAGCAGGGCCTCGATGACCCTGAGGACAAGGATGACCATGTAGGTCTGGGTAATGTTTCCCAGGAGGGTGACCAGGTCTGGAGCGTTAAATATGTATTGCAGGGAATAGAAAATGATGATGGCAGGTGCCAGGTGGGCCAGCCGGTTGAATACCTTTCGTTTCACCAGGATATCATCCCAGTCGTTTTTTGTTCTCCGGGTAATTTTAGTGATGGCATCGATGATTATTCTCTTGACAATGAAATCGGCCAGCAGGGCAAGGCCAATTGTTACGATAATTATGGTGGCATTTTCGATGAAAACAACCATTTTATCTGACAGTGCAGTAGCCTCAAGTTTTTGAGCGTACCAGTTGATCAAATTTTCAATCATTGGAATTATTTTAGAAGTGCGCTTGCTAAATTATGAAATATAAAATTATCCTTATTTTTGGAAAAAATCTCACGCAATGAAACGATCCCCTGTTTTTCTTTCCCTATTTCTTTTGCTACTCGCGATAAATCCCCTTCAGAGCCGGTCCTTCGACCAGTGGTTTGAGGATGGCGCCATGCGGATTGACCTGGTGTTTTCAGGAACAGCAAGTGAAAGTTCCTATGCCCTGGAAGGGCTCAGAAAAGAACCCTTTTTCAGTGGGAGCAAGCATGTGATGATTGATCCCTTTGACTATGGGGACCATAAATTTGAGGTGAGAGATGCCATCTCGGGCGATCTTATTTTCAGTCAGACCTACTGTACCCTGTTCCGCGAGTGGCAGACCACTTCGGAAGCTGAAAGCGTGCGCAGGGCCTTCAGCCACGTGCTTCGCTTCCCCTGGCCGAAGGGAAGCGTGAAAGTCGATGTTTATGACAGGGATAAGAAAGGGATTTTTCAGCTGGCCTGGAGCGGAAACTTTGATCCTGAATCGATTTTTGCCGATCCTACCCTGGCCAGGGTCTACGAAACAGCCGACCTTGAGATTCATGGAGACCCGGAAGAGAAGGTGGATATTCTATTCATGGCAGAAGGCTACAGTGAGAATGAGATGGAGAAATTTATGGAAGATGCGAAGCGTTCCATGGAGTATATATTTTCTGAGGAGCCTTTTAAAAGCAAGCGGGAGTCCTTCAATGTCAGGGTGGTGAAATCGGCCGGTCCCGATTCGGGAACCGACATCCCCGGTGAGCATATCTGGAAGAATACAGTGATGAATTCTTCCTTCTATACCTTCGGAATTGAACGTTACATGACTACTCCTGATTATCGTTCGGTTTGCGATGTAGCGGCCAATGCTCACTACGATCAGTTATACATCCTTGTTAATACTGATAAATATGGCGGGGGAGGCATTTATAATTTCTATAGCATCTCAGCTGCTGATAACCGGGAGTCCCGGGCAGTGGTTATTCATGAATTCGGGCATGCTTTTGCTGGCCTGGGTGATGAATATTTCAACTCTTCGGTGGCCTATAATGACTATTTTCCACTGGATGTGGAACCATGGAATCCGAACCTGACCACCCTGGTTGATTTTGGAGCCAAATGGAAAAATAGTATCAAGAAGGGTGTTCCTGTTCCGACTCCCCCGGAGGAAAAGTTTGCAGGGACCATTGGTGTATATGAAGGAGGAGGCTATGTGGCCAAAGGTGTATACCGGCCAATGATCGATTGCCGCATGCACACCAACGATGCAGCCTTTTGCCCCGTATGCAGCGCGGCCATTGAACGAATGATTCAGCGGCATACAGGGCGCTAGAACCTTTCAATTTTTATTCCGTATGTGTAGTGGGAATCACTTAATGTTTATATTTGTGGTTTAGCAAAATAGAAGCTTGTCCCGTGAAAAGGCTGACGGATGAAGAAATAATTGTAGGTCTGAGAAAACGCGACAACCGTGTTTTGCAGTACATCTATAAAAACTCATTTAATGCGGTCAAGCAACTGGTAGTCCATAATGCCGGCTCAGATTCAGATGCAGAGGATGTTTTCCAGGAGGCGCTGATTATCATTTTCAAGAAGCTCAGGGATGATGATGGTTTTCAGCTCACCGCCAATTTCACCACTTACCTATATTCAATCGCCCGACTCATCTGGCTCAAGCACCTGAAGCAGATTAAGAAGATTGAAATTGATCCCCTGAACAGGGATATGGAAGAACGCATTGAATTTGAGGAGCCACTTCCTGTGGAGGATAAGGATCTGAGGATGGCTATTTATCAGCGGACACTTTCTCAGATTCCTGAGGACTGCCAGAAAATACTCAGGCTAACCGCGGAGGATGTCACCTCCAGGGAAATTGCCCGTCGGCTTGGCTTCCGAAGCGAGGGCTATGTGCGTAAAAGGCGACATTTCTGCAAGGAATACCTGGTCAACAAGATAAAGGATGATGCCGAATACCAGGCTATGTTTGACTAAGAATCGCTTTCGCAGATTCTCTGATCAGCCTACCTGAACACAATTTTCCTCGTATGTACCTGTCTTTCCGTCTGAACCCTGAGGAGATAAACTCCTGAGGAGAGATTCAGTCCTGAAAGCTGTATCGTGCTGCTGCCAGAAATATCTTCCTGGAATACAAGCATACCGTTGATTCCATAAAGTTTTATTGTAGCCGGCTGATCTGTAATCTCCCCCTGGAGTTCGATGTTCAGTAAGCCTGATGTTGGATTTGGAAAAATCCGTATATCCTCATTGTTCAGCCTGTCTGATTCGTTGGATTCAGGAAAAGGTTCATCAGCAAAGGGTGAGCCCCCGATATTGTACGATTTTACCCAGTAGGCTGCTTCAGCGGGATCGCCAGTGGGATTGGGCACCGCCGAAACCAGTGAGTTTCCTTCGCCGTCGGGTTCAGTTGGCCATGGAGGATCGTCGGAATAGGTGAAGCGGATGATCTCATTCCCCTCCCGGTCTTCCAGCAGAAGCTCTTCGCCGCCGTTTGAGAAGTTTTTGGAATAGTTCCCCGATGCCAGCATGCCGTACCTCAGGTAAAACTTCGAAGGTTTGGATGCAACAACATGAAAGTGACCAGCTTCAAGTATTTCATCCTCGGGAAATTCATAATAAACCGCCGAATCGAGGATGAGGCCTCCCAGGGCAATAGCAGAGCTTCCAATGTTCTTGAACTCGATGAACTCCATGTCCTTTCCATTTATGGTGTCTTCCTCAATAATAAGGTCATCGGGATGATAATGAAGTTCTGTGACAACCAGGCCGGAGTAATCCTCGTTGGTGGATATCAGCCCGACCTCCTTTAGGGCACTCCAATCTGCACCGAAGTGGATCCTTGACTTCAATGTTCCGCTTCTGGAAAAATCCACTGCAACCTGGCTGAGGCCACCGGAAATAGCTTCCGGCGAAATACCTCCGCCGGCGAGCCTGGGATCGCTACCATCTCTTGTGAAATAAATAGTGCTGGATGCATTGGGATTTTCAATGAGCAGGGTTGATGGTCCGTCCACCATAACTGTCAGATCCTCTATTGTCGTCCCGTCCATGGAAACCACCGGTGCAAGCAGTTCGGAGTAGAGCCCCCCTTCCTTTAACTGTTCGATCAGGATGTTGGTCCGGTAGGGAAAGAAATCATCCCGGATCTTGTCAACCTCTGGAGCCCAGTTGTCATTTCGCGTGTATGGATAGGAGGATCCTCGTCTTGCATCTCCCCAGCGGGCTGATTCGGCAATCATTGCATCATAAATTTCACCTGCCCTTTCATTCAGCCTGTCCAGGTTTCTGTCTGGAGAAAGTACCCCATTGGCACTCACCTGTTCATTGGCCCTGTCCATAAAGCGGACCCGGTACTCTTCATTGTCCGTAAGTTTGTAGTGAAGCCACTGGGGATGAAAGGCGCTGAAGTCGGAAACTTCCATATCCGGTCCATACGAATTATCAGCCAGGTTTACCCGGTCCTCATAAAGTCCGATTCCCGGATTTGCTTGCTCGGAGAACATACTGTGCTCGGCATCGTGGTTGAAGAAGACAAAGCCCTCGGACTTGTCATTCCGGTTGTTGATTGCAAAAAAGTTGTTGGGGCCCCGGTTGCCTCCGAAAGAGGAGGTTGGAGCATCGAAATTTCCCGTATAGAAGATGGAGAGCATGTAATCGATGAGGTTATCAATATCCACATAAATTTCTCCCCCTGCAAGCGGGTCTCCGTTTGCGTCCTTCCCCTCAAGTTTATAGTAAGTTTCATTGGATGAAAATCCGGACTGGGACATTTTCCAAATCTCGAACCATTTGTTGAAATCCCCGTCGGTGGCTTCTATCCGGTATTGCCAGTCCTCCGTGTTGACCTTAATTACATCATAGTCATCAGCATCGCCTCCCAGGTAGTCGGAGGCAAAGCGGGCCTCGGAACGTTCCTGGGTCTGGAAGAGGCCCCAGTACATGCCATTCAGGTAGAGGTGGTAATACCGGCTTCTTGTATAGGGTTGACCCATATCCCGCTGGGTATCCCTTGAGAAAACATCCCGAAGCATGGTGTTTCGGCGGTCTCCCTGGGCCCAGGCATAGTTTTGAGAGGTTCGCAGATCAATTTTATCAAAAGTGTCCACGCCCTCATCCCCAAACAGGGGGAATCTTAGTTTGGAATCACCATATTCCGATCTGAAGAAGAGCCTGAATGAGTGCTTTGGAAAATCATTGTGACGGCTCCATCCACCCCTGATCCTCAGGCCGGCATTAACATTAAATCCTTCAGAACCATCGTTTTGAATTAGTTCTGCTGTGCATTCCCTTTCCCAATCATAACCATGCCCCCAAGCATTTACATAGATGCCGGTCTGGCTGTCAAAGAGGTGGTCAATATCCGTAACAATGGACAGGGTGGGGATATCC
>JAOZLK010000198.1 GCA_029934875.1 Bacteroidales bacterium
GTAGGAAAAGGAGGGCGGGTAATCAAACTTTCGCACCCCGTTCAGGGAATAATAGGAAAGATGCTGATTGACAAAGTTAACCCCCAGGACACATTGCCAGTCCACCAGTCTTTTCTGTTCCTCGAAGTCCATCTCCCAGCCTCCGCCACCATAGGTTTCGCTCAGGGTACGAACCCGACCGGCCTGGTTGGCAGCAGATCTTAATTCCCTGATGGCGCGGTCATTGCCAAATTGTTTTCCCATTCCCTCAGGGGTCAGCGTATTTCCCAGCATATCAACCCCTGGTTGCTGGTGCCAGATATAAAAGGCAGATTCATCAAATCCATGGGTGGGCTCGGGCCATCCGTGCTCCCAGTAATGTCCCGTCCAGGCCAGATTATTCTCTTCGCAATAAAGGCTCCATGGTTTGGCCCAGCGATCGATAAAAAGTTCCAGGATCAGTTCATAATAATCGTGACGTACCTTACGCCAGTCGCCTGTCTCCTCAATCAGGGAAGGCAGGCTTGTTCTCAGGTCGTAAGCCCAGCGCTCCTGGAAGGCTTCCCATAAATCGGGGGTCCAGCGCATAAAAGAACCTGTGCCGATGGCAGCTTCGAGATTGGGTTCATCTGTAAAAACCCCCTGGATAATTGAACCAAAGTCGGCTTTATTTCTTTCATAACCCCGGGTCATGGTGAGTTCCAGAAATTTGTCCGTTACACCCTCATACAGCAGGTCCACATAGGAGAACCCCCCGTACCAGGGCGATTTTCCGGGATATGTTTTTTTAAATATATAGTAGGTCCCGGTTTTTGTTTTTTCACCCTCCACAGCGTCGGTGATATTCAAAAAGACCTCTCCGTTTTTTTTCAACACCAACTCCAGGTCCTCGCTTGAAAGGCCATCCAGCGATTCCGCAACTTCCACGCTTAAGCCGGTTCCATGCCTGTAGGAATCCGGCATTTGAGAAGGAACATGTCCCCCGGCAAAGCCGGAAGGATATGAGTTCTCATCGTAGATCCACACCTTCATATCCAGCTCCTTCCCCATTTGAACGGTATAGTCAAACAGGCGAAACCAATCATCGGACAGGTATTCGGTTTGCAGGCCGGGGCGCGGATGCACAAATACCCCGCCTATTCCTGCCTTTTCAAATTCCTTCAGTTGGAAAGCAATGCCCTCCTCGGTGATATCTTCATTCCAGTCCCACAGCGGTGCACTGCGATATTCGGAGGGAGGATCGGCAAAAAGTGCGCTTAATTCTTCAGAGCTGCTGATATAGGCCTGCTCAGAAACTGGCTTACAGGATAAAATCAGCAATGAAACGACTAATAAGGTGAGCCATTTCAGGTAAGTGCTGGTAGTATTCATGGACTGGAAATTTTCTTTGAGAAGGAAAGTACAAAAAAAAGGCCTGGCAGTTGGTGCCAGGCCTTTTTTTTGCGAAATTTTATTACTTCTTCTTTCCGCTAATCTTTAAAGTTCCTTCTGAATAGGAGGCAGTTCCTTCATGCTTATCCGCATCCAGAGTAGTCTTCACAGAAACGGACTCTCCCTCAACATATACCTTGAATGAAAGCACATTATCCTTATACTCCACACTGTTGGCCTTTATCTTGTAGTATTCTCCCAGTTTGAGCTCAACCTTGTACTCTTTCCCCTCCTTGCTTACCACAATGTCTCCTGAGCTGTACTCATAAGGAGCTTCATTTGCGGTATAACTCCAGGTTCCCTCAGGGTCTACCTTTACCATAGCGTTCACACTTGTAAAAGATGCTGCAAGCATCACTAGCATTAAAATTTTGATTGTTTTCATTGGTCTTTGGTTTAAATTAATCATTAAAATATGTATCAATAAGTGATTTTGTTTTCCAGATATAGAACATGGGATCTGTATCTTCTCCATAATCCAGGTAGGTAAATGAGGGTGTCTTTTTTGGTACCACCGGTTCAATCTGGGTGCCTTCGTGCCACTCGTTAAAGGAGGTAATACTGATGAAATCAGGATTGGTGTTGACCGCATTTTTGAACATCTCCTCGTAGTACCGGCCCTGGTCCCTGCTTTTCGTGGTCTTTTCATTCCATGGCCTGATCCGCGTGTCGGCATAGCCGGGTCCCACACTGGGGATGTAGATCAGGTTATTTTCCCTGGCAAATGCAGCCATATCAGGCCAGTTCGATGTGGTGGAACCGTAGGCAAAGCCATCACTGGCAAAGTAGGTGTAGAATCCATCGAAGCCGGATTTTACCGCAAACTCACCATCAAAGCCGGTGGTCCACAGACCGATAAAGACACCATCGAGAGGCGTAGATCTCAAGCTTGAAGTGCTATCCGGGTTTAAAAGGCTCTGCCACTCCTCATGTTTTAACTTAAAAGAGTTATAGAGATAGTAGAGGGGTTTTCCATCAATCTTATACATCGCGGGATGTTGCAGGTAGCTGGAAGAAATGTATTCCATCAGCCCCCTGAATTCGGCCACTGTATTATAAACAGGTTCAATGTGAAACGCCACCTTCAGACCATGGGCATGGGCCGTGTCCAGCAGGGTGCCGACCGATTGATCGGTAAAATCACCCTTCCCCCACCAGCTGATGACCACCACCCCGATGCCGGCCTCCCTGATCTGCTGCATATGGGTGGAAATTGTTGCCGGATCCTTAGAACTGTAATTTCCCAACTGCGGATAAAAATTGGCTCCAACATCATCCCCGCCCGTGTGGGGGGCAAGGTTATTCCATGTCGTATCTATCCAGTGCGGTATAACCTGGTGGTTCCATGCTCTGTAGCTTCCATCATATTCCGGGTTGCCAAACCAGCCATAGTAGAAGGTGTGGACTTTATAATTTACCGCACCATCTTCGGATCTGCCTTCTACATCAAAATTAAGCAGCGCACGCCCGGTGCTGATATCACCGTGCCTGGACCTGAAACGCTTCCGGCTGGACTTCTCCTTTTGCTCCCTGTTTTTCCTGCCTTTTTTCACCATGGAGATGGCCATGCTTCCCTCAGATGCATAGGCCAGGCCAACCAGTTTATCCTCCTTTTTCTCCAGTTTAATGGAGACCTCCTCATGCTCCACCTGGGTGGTAAAAGAGACCTTCGCGCTGTCAATTTCCAGCTTGGCTGTTTCAATTGGGATGCCATACACCTTAAGCTTTGCCTTCACCGAATCATTCTCTTCGTAGAAAATAACCCTTCCTGTCTGGAAACCGAAGGGAGCCTCCTCAACAGTATAGATCCATGTCCCCAGGATGCCTTTATCCTGCACCTTCATTGTACAGGAAACCATTAGAAGGACTATCGGTATGAATAAAAACTTTTTCATGCCTCAAAGGAAATCTGCGGGAGCTTGAAATCAAAGAGATTGGGGAATTTAACCCCATGCAGGGACATTTGGGTATTAATCCTGAAACAGGGATTTGATGGCTGGTACAAATGCGCGCGATACAGGGATAATGGTGTCGCAGTGTTTCATCCTGAACAGGTAATTACGGCCTTCTTTCTTAAACCAGTGGACGTTTTCCATATTCACGATAAAGGAACGGTGACACCGAACCAGGCCGGAAGCATACAGCTGTTGCTCCACATTTTTCATGGAATTACGCAGCATTTCCTTCCTGACATGATCTTCCTGCAGATAATAAATGCTTACATAATTGTCGGTTGATTCGAGGTACAATACGGAGGGTTTGTGTATGCTGAATTTCACCTGTTCCCGTTCATCTTTGAGATGAATTAAATCCGAAGATCCGGGACTTGATTTTGATCTGCTCTGTTCCCGGATATTATGTTGTTGAATAAGCATCAGAATCAGGATGGAAAAACTATAGGGCAATAGCAGGCCAACTGAGGCAAATCTAATGGTGACAAAAAACTCGTGCAAGAAGCCAATTGTATAATCAGCAAAAATCAGGGTAAGGATCACGGTTAAAAGCAATATCTCTGCTGTCAGCCAGGCGATCAGGTGAAAAATTTTGAATTGTTTGATTTTGATAAGCGTGCGTACCAGGAGCTGGGAAAAGGCAATGATGAATGAAAAGGTCAAGCCCAGGCTGAGCAGTCCCAGGTTTTTTAACCAATCCGGGTATTTCAGCCATGCCTTGATATTAAATGGTTCAAAGACGATCAAAAACAGAACGCTGAAAACCAGGATAATCAGCACATGCATCAGCCTGTATTTCAGCCTGTCAAGATATGGAAAGGGTGTATTAAAAAACCTGCTCATGTCCGCAAATATCCTTGCTAATATACTACCTAAATGGGAAAGGGTTCCTTCTACCATTCAATTTTCACCTCAACTCCTGCCGGATCATTCTCAAAGCCAAGAAAAAGGGTGCTTGAAGATGCATCCCATGTTTCCGAAAAAGGTAGTGACGCTCCTCCTTCATCCATCAGCATAAGCTCTACTGGTTTCCCTGGCAGATAGATCCGCATCACGTTGCTGGTATTCAGAGGGGCCCGGCAGGTGAAGGCATACAGCTTCCTGGTCTGCTTTTCCTGGTATATCCCTGATGCCGAAGCCAGGATAGCGGCCCTTTTTCTGTCTTCGTATTTTTCAAGGTTAAACAAAAATGCCTGCTCTCCCGGTTCAACTACCTTGCTCCTTATTACCGGCACTTCCGGGTCGAACAGATCAATGAACAAGCCTTCCAGTACAAGAGGAGTCATATCTGCATTCTCATCCAGAACTGCTGCGATTTCATAATTACCCCTGGTTAAGCGGTAACTATTCTTAAATAACAACTCGCCGGTAGTTGCACCATCCTTATAGGCTGAGGCTATTGTTTGAACATATTGCCCATCGTTCCCAGCAGAAACAACAAAATCCCGTGGATTTTCTCTAAGAATATAAACGACGCCTGCCCCGACCTTATAGGGTGTTTTACCACCGGTATCTTTTATGTCCAGTAAATCAAACAAATGATTCACCGGTGCACTATAGTTTAGCTTGGCACTATTCCACCAAGCGGGCACCTGCTGAAAGGGGTCATCATCCTTGCCACAATATACCAGTACTCCGCCGTTTTTTACCCATTCGGCCAGACATGTATGCTCCTGGGCTTGATTGGGTTTCATATTCGAATAGGTCATAAGCAGTACCTGAATATCCTCCAGCGCCTCAGGATAGGATAGATTCTCCATATGTACGGTTTTCACAGGGACTCCCCGCTTCAGCAGTGGAAGGGTAAGCCCGTAAAAATTGGAAAACTGTGGATTCACGGATCCCTCAAACATTGGATATCTTTGAAACATAAGAGAATTACTCATGAGCACTCCTATACCCCCCGATCCGCTAACCTGATTATTGCTTTCAGGCATATGATTCAGGGCATGAATCATCACCTGCATCTGCGTGGAATAAAAGCGCGGGATCAGGGCTTCCTCTCCCCCACTGGCAAGTTTATATTTCCCTGTATATATTCTTTCGGGCCAGGGCATCACCTCGTAATTTGCAATGCGGGGATAGAGGAGTTTGGCTATGAAAGTGGCCTGGTAGTTCTTCTTATAATCTGCCCAGTCACGTGGCCAGTCCTCAATGGGATCAGTAAGAAAGAACAATTTTCTTCCGGTAGGTTCAGTCATCGATTCCATGGAACCATATTCAAGGAAAGCATTTTCAAAAACCCGTTCCTTCCAAATCCCGTTATAATAGGTGGGCTCCCTGGAGGTTCCGGTCCATACCTGCGCAATATACCCATCTATACCCGGGAGAGAGGCAAGACTGGCCTCCGGGCTTACAATCTCCCAGGCAGCGTAATTGACCAGTGAATGGGTAGGTATATATACTTTGATATCAAGCCCGCGCTTTTTTCCATATTCCTTGGCAAAGGCAGATACCTGATCAATGGCCTTGTAATACAACTGGTATTTTAGTTTATTAGACAGGAATGCATTTTGGGGTGATTCATGCTGGGGTTTCCAGTCAGAGCCGTAGTACTTTTTCCATTCCCTCCTGAAGGATTCACTATACCCGGCCCGGCCCCAGAATTCCGGTTCCTCCAGGTAGATGGAGGTGATCCCTGCATCAATAACTTTGGCTATAATTTTTTCCTTAAAATATTCTATGTAACTCTCTACGGGCACAATATAAGGTACTGTGCCCTTATTATGCCAAAGGGTATCCCCGTTTCTGGCAACCTGACCGGCATCCCAGTGGCTCTTCCCGTCCCATTCCCCGGAGAAATAATCCTTGTAGCCCCCCCATGCTATGCCCGCCATAAAATGGGTTTGATATCCCCTGTCTGCCCAGGAGGCAACCCGTTCTTCGAAGCTAAGCCCCGGCCTGTCATCTGCACCATAGATGATGGCTATGTCAGCATGCACATTGATTTCGGGCATCCATTGCCGGCCGGTCTGGAAAGCTGTTTTTTCACCGGCAGTCTCAAGCTCAGTTACGCCTGTCCTGTCGCAGCCAAAGCACAGGGTGATTAAAACTGCAGCTATTAATTTGTTCATCATTTAACTCAATGCTCCTGAGCGCCGGTCTGTACCACTTTTTGGATGGTTCCGTCTTCATTAAAAAACACCCTGTCGAAACATACGGATCGCAGGTTGCCCTGGCCGGAGAGCGCTCCGTTGTGATAAAACAAATACCATTGATCCTTATACTGAACCACCGAACCATGACTGGTTTCAATCCCCGTGGGATCCAGGATCACGCCTTTATGCTTCCAGGGGCCCAGCGGCTTATCACTCATGGCATAGCGCATCCTGTTGCCATAGACCTTTCCTTTCTTATAGAAGTCGGGGTAAATCATATAGTATATACCCTCTCTCTTAAAGACGAAGGGCCCTTCATGAAATCGCCTGATCCCTCTCATCTTTTTCATTTTCCCGTCAATCTCCATCATATTATCTTTCAGCTTTCCACCCTGGGGACGGCCGTAGTGCCCACCTCCGAAATAGAAATAGGCCTGGCCGTCATCATCGATGAACACATTGGGATCGATCCGTGGATCCAGGCCCGGAATATATCCCTGAACCTTAAAGTCAGAAGTGGGCTTATCACTGGTGGCCACCCCGATTTTCCAGCTATCATGCCATTCCGAACCACTGGGGTGGGGAAAATAATAGTAATAGGTCCCATCCCTGTAGACACAATCCGGCGCCCACATGAAGCCGCCTTCAGGACGCCCCCACTCCACGTCACGGGAATGCAGGATCTCCCCGTGATCTGTCCAGGTGACCATATCATCGGTGGAGAACGCGTGGTAGCCATCCATCAGGTCGCAGCCCCTGGCCGGGGCCACATCAGTGGAGGGATAGAGGTAAAGCCGGCCATCCTCCCAGACCCTGGCCGTGGGATCGGCTGTGTACATATGGGTGATGATCGGGTTCTGTGCACGTTCCTGTGCACTGGCCAGGCCCGATAGCCCGATGGCCAGGCACAGCATGAGTGATATTTGCAGTTTGCTCATAATGTTGATTTTACAATTGCTTTCCTAAAAGCAATTTTAGCATAGATCCCATCATTTTTTGCCTGCCAATCTTTTCATTAAGAATGCCCATGTACAACATAAGTGCATTCTTTGGAGGCACTGTTTTCTTCTCAGTCTCAAGAAGATGCATAGCTTCATTTTTACAGCTTGTAACACACAAGCCGCAGCCAATGCACCTGTCAAGGT
>JAOZLK010000199.1 GCA_029934875.1 Bacteroidales bacterium
TGTAGCATACAGTGCTCTTTTTTCCTGGGCATTCATGGCAAGTGTCAGAATGACCAGGACTGCGGCGATTATTATTTTTGATGTTTTCATGGCTCTGTTATTTAGTTAGATGTTTTTGTTAAAAGAATAACACATCATGTGCCAAAATTCATAAAAAATTAATATACAGATATAAGGCCTGTTTTCTGATCTGTTAAGAAACAATAATTTTGATCGGAAGTGTTACAGGAATGTTCGAAAATGGACACAGCGGAACAGATATTTTTCCACCGATGCATCTTTTTTGGGAAGCACTTGTCTATTTAGGTAGTATAAGGTCAGGAATCATATAAAAAGTGAAGTGATGAAAAAGATTTTGTTGAGTGTAATGTTGATTTCATTCCTCGTAAATACAGGGTGCGACTATAGCGGAGCTTGCTTCCAGGGATATGGCCCGGTAATAAGCCAGGTTCGTGAAATAAGTGATTTCACTTCTGTGAGCAATGCAGGTGATTTTGAGGTGAGGGTTACCTTGAGCGATACCTTCGGGGTGGAGGTAGATGCACAGGAAAATTTGCACGAATTTATCGAAATCTATGTATCGGGATCCAACCTTGTGGTTAAGACCAAGGACAATGTATGTTTTAACTCCATTGCAGCTGTTCTGGTTTTTGTAAGCATGCCTCACATTGAAGAGATCAGCAATACAGGATCGGGAAGACTATCAGCTGATAAAGCGGAATCTTCTGAATTTGAATGCTCCAATTCGGGATCGGGACAGATAGCCATAGACTCTATTTATGCCTCGACAATCACTTTGAATAATTCCGGATCCGGAAGCCTCTATGTTACGGCTTCCTATCCTGATGAGATACAAGTGATTCAAACCGGTTCAGGTGAGGTTTCTGCTGGCTTAATTAATGAGCCATTAGATGTAAGTATCAACCATACCGGTTCGGGAAAGATATATGCAAGTGTGCTCGATGGATTGGATGTGGATGTAACTCTGACCGGTTCGGGACTGGTTTACCTGGATGGTACTGCTGAAACTGCAGGTCTTGGATTGAGCTCCTCAGGAAAGATTGATGCTGTAGATCTGATGGTTTCAGACGCCGATGCAATGAGTTCCGGTTCAGGAAGAATCTATGTTTATGCTACAGAGTACCTGGATGTTACAATTTCTGGTTCAGGAAATGTTTATTACAGGGGAAATCCTGAGATACACTCAAGCATAAGCGGGTCCGGAAGCCTCAAACCTTATTAGGCCCGGTCCTTCCCGGTTTCGCATCCTGCCACGACGATGACTATTTCACCTTTTACAGTTTTCGAACTGAAGTGATTGGCAAGTTCCTCCAATGTGCCTCTTGCATTCTCTTCGTGTATCTTAGAGATTTCACGTGAGACGGAAGCACTTCTGTCCGGACCGAAATGCTCGGCCATCTGCCTCAGGCTTTTCTCAAGTCGGTGAGGCGATTCATAGAAAATCATGGTCCTTTGCTCTTCAGCCAGCAGGGAAAATCGTTTGTTTCTTCCTTTTTTTGGAGGGAGGAAACCTTCAAATACAAAGCGGTCACAGGGGATCCCGGAGTTAACCAGGGCGGGTACAAAGGCTGTGGCTCCCGGGAGGGTTTCCACTTTAATTCCATTTTCGATACAGGCTCTTACAAGCAGGAAGCCCGGATCCGATATGCCCGGTGTCCCTGCGTCACTGACCATTGCCATTGTAACACCAGAGGCAAGTTGAGCGATCAGGGATTCAGTAGTGCCATGTTCATTGAATTTGTGGTGGGAGCGAAGGGGTTTGGATATCTGAAAATGTTTGAGTAAAAGACCAGTCTTACGTGTATCCTCAGCAAGTACCAGGTCCACATCTTTTAATATTTCCAATGCCCTGAGCGTTATGTCTCCAAGGTTGCCGACAGGGGTAGGTACCAGGGTGAGTTTTGACATCTCAGATCTGGCTGAATCTTCTTTTAAGCAATATGCTCAAAATAACAACACCCTCATGATCTGGGCTGTCCTTGAACTGCGAGCTGAGCCGTTCGTTTGCATCGAGCATGCTGCCTGCATTATCGAGATCCCTGATCAGCTTTCCAAATCCGTCTGAGTCACCATCAAACAGTTCACGGATGATCAGGAACCTGTCGTTGATTCCAATGTTTCTCCCAATATTATCTATGGGAGGTCCGATCAGCTTTGATTCTTCTTCCTGATCACGGGTCCCTGCCATGTTTTCATTAATGCTTGATTTGACAGCGAACTTTTCTGCAACGGTTCCGGAATCCTTTTCTTCAATAAGTTCTGCCACCGCCTCTGGCTCTGTATCAACCTGGGCTTGGGGCAGGGGTTTTTCTGGCTCTTCATCCCGGACGGGGGCTTCAAGTACCGGCTGGGCTTCAAGCACCGGCTGGGGCCGGGCTTGGATGGAAATATCAGTTCTGATTTCGTTCAGGACATCATAAACATTCCTTAATTTGGAAAGAGCCAGGTCCAGTTCAAGGCTTGAGCCATCGGGAGAATTATGAAGGTTCTCCACTAACTTTCCTATATCTTGTATATCTTTAGCGAGTATTTCTAAGGTGTATTTTATCTCCATAACATATGGGTATTATTATTAAGCAGGTACATACAAAACTAACGATAATCTTCATACAATAGTACATCATGTTTCTGGAAAACACGATAGATAAATCACGGGGACGGGGTTGGATAGAGGTAATCTCGGGATCCATGTTTTCAGGAAAAACCGAAGAACTGATCCGGCGGCTAAAACGAGCAAAGATTGCCAAGCAAAAGGTTGAGATCTTCAAGCCCCGTATCGAAGTGAGGTATTCGGTTGAGGAGGTGGTCTCACATGATGAGAATTCAATTCACAGCACTCCTGTTGATTCTGCAAGCAACATTCCCTTGCTTGCCAGCGAGGTTGAAGTGGTTGGAATTGATGAGGCCCAGTTTTTTGATGACGGACTGGTGGGTGTATGCAACCAGCTTGCCGACGCGGGTATCCGGGTTATTGTGGCCGGGCTAGATATGGATTATCTTGGAAAACCCTTTGGTCCCATGCCTAAACTCTTGTCCATTGCCGAATATGTTACCAAGGTGCATGCCATCTGTGTCAGATGTGGATCCCTGGCAAATTATACCCACCGTTTGTCGGGAGAAGAAAAATTGATTGTTCTTGGGGAGACTGATATTTACGAACCCCTTTGCAGGGTTTGTTATTATAAGGCCAACTCGGAGAAATAAAAGAATATGCAAGCTGACTTAAGGATCAGGGAAATATGCAGGATTGTTCAGGGAACAATGATCGGTGAAGGGAATGTCGCTGTTGACTCCCTTGTCATCGACAGCCGGAATATGCTACCCTCCTCTCATGCAATGTTTGTGGCCCTGAAGGGTGAGCGGCACGACGGTCATCAATATATTGAACAGCTATACCAGCAAGGAGTAAGGGCTTTCCTGGTTGCCATTCCCCAGGATCCGATGAGCTTCCCCGGAGCAGGATTTTGCCTGGTAGAGGATAGTCTGGCTGCTTTGCAGGAGCTTGCAGCTACCCGGAGGAAGGCCTTTACAGGTTTGGTTGGAGCCATTACAGGTAGTAACGGGAAGACCATCGTTAAGGAATGGATTTACCAGTTACTTGCTCCGTCATTTTCTATGCATCGCAGTCCCAAGAGTTTCAACAGCCAGGTGGGTGTCCCCCTCTCTGTGATGATGCTTGAAGATACGCATCAAATAGGCCTTTTTGAAGCAGGAATTTCACTTCCCGGTGAGATGGAGCGACTGGAAAAGATTATTTCACCTGAAGTGGGGGTGTTTACTAATCTAGGAACAGCTCACCAGGAAAATTTTGAGAGCATGGAGCAGAAGCTCCGGGAAAAGTTATGCCTATTTAAATCCTGCAAGAAAATTATATTCAGGCTAAATAAGGAGGAAGATGTACTGGCCACGGGACACTTTCTTAAGGAATTTAAGGGAGAGAAGATATCCTGGAGCCTTGATGGGGAGGGGCTTTACCCTTATCGGACTATCGAAGTTGGAGCGAAAGGAAGGTGGATGGAAACCATCACTCCCCGGGGAGGATGCCGTTTCTGGTTGCCCTTTAGCGATGAAGCCTCCATTGAAAATGCACTTCACGCCTTAACTTTTGCATTGGAGGCCGGTTTGCCAGAGCAGGTGGCAGCCGGGCGCATTGGAGGCCTTGAACCGGTTTCCATGCGGATGGAGATCCTGCAGGGGATCAATGCTTGCATGCTTATCAATGATGCATACAATTCAGATATCGGCGGCCTTTCAGCGGCACTTGATCTGGTTGATCAGCAGAAGCAGTTTGATAAAAGGATACTGATCCTTTCAGATCTTTTTCAAAGTGGATTGGAGGAGGAGGAGCTATACAGGGAAATTTCTACCCTTAGCGAAACCAGGGGAATAAGCCTTTTCATAGGAATCGGACCAGCCATGATAAGACAGCGAAACTTATTCCCGGAATCCAGCATTTTCTATTCCGATACGGAGGAGTTCCTGAAGCGTATGGACCGAACTACCTTTCGTGATGCCATGATTCTGATCAAGGGTTCCAGGAGATTTGGCTTTGAAAGGGTGGCTTCCGAATTACAACTAAAAACGCACCAGACCACCTTGGAAATTGACCTTGATGCCATGGTCTCCAATCTGAACCATTTCCGGTCCCTCCTTCACGAGAATGTGAAGATCATGGTCATGGTCAAAGCCCTGTCCTATGGCAGCGGGAATATTGAAATTGCAAACATGCTACAGTATCAGCAGGTGGAATACCTGGCTGTTGCATTTATCGACGAGGGTATTGAGCTTCGCAGGTCCGGAATCCGGCTTCCTATAATAGTATTGAATCCCGATCCTTCCGGTTTCGGTCAGATGATAGACTTCACCCTGGAACCTGAGATTTACAACCTGAGGGGCCTGAAAGAGCTTGGCCGCATACTGGGCTATAGAGAAATCAAGAATTACCCTGTCCATATTAAGCTGGATACCGGGATGCACAGGCTCGGATTCCAGGAAGAAGAGATTGCTATGCTCACCCCCCTGATTGAAAAGGGTCCCTTCAGGCTTGTTTCAGTATTTTCGCACCTTGCAGCAAGCGACGAACCGGAGCAGGATGATTTCAGCCGGGAGCAATTCCATCGCTTCGACCGGATCTCGGGCTTACTGGGTGAGACCCTGGGATACCCCTTTGACAGGCATATTCTGAACTCGGCTGGAATTGAAAGATTTCCGGATGCACAGTACCAGATGGTCAGGCTTGGAATCGGACTGCACGGTATAGGCACAGATCCGGGTCTTGTGCCTGCAAGCTCCTACAGGAGCTCAGTTTCGCAGACCAGACGCGTCAGGAAGGGTGAAAGCATTGGTTATTCCCGGGCAGGAAGGGCAGACTCGGATCTTATTGTGGCTACCATCCCGGTGGGATATGCCGATGGAATGGACCGGAGGCTTGGCAATGGAAACGGAAGGGTTTGGATTGCCGGGACCCTGGTGCCAACCATCGGTAATATATGTATGGACATGACCATGATTGATGTAACAGGCCTGGATGTTTCTGAAGGAGATGAGGTTGAGCTATTTGGGAAGAATCTGTCTGTCCGGGAAGTATCCGTGATGGCCGGGACTATTCCCTATGAAATTCTGACTTCCATTCCGGAGCGGGTGAAAAGAGTATATTTGCAGGAGTAAAATGGAAGTCAGGATATCAGCAGTAATTGTCACCTATAACGAGGAAAGGGACATCGAAAGGTGTCTTACATCACTTGTGGGTGTGGCAGACGAGATTGTTGTTGTGGATAGCTATTCCACCGATCGTACCGAGGAGATTTGTAGATCTTTTAATGTAAAATTTCTCAAACATCGCTTTTTCGGGTACATTGAGCAGAAGAACTGGGCCCTTCTCCAGGCCTCCTCGCGCTATATTCTCTCCATTGATGCCGATGAAGCTCTCTCCTTAGAGCTTCGGAAATCGATTCTTGAGGTGAAAAAAGCGTGGACCCAGGACGGCTACTCTTTCAACAGGCTTAATTCTTACTGTGGCAAATTGATTCGGCATACCAGCTGGTATCCCGACAGGAAGCTGCGTCTGCTGGATTCGAGAAAAGGCTCCTGGGGGGGGACTAATCCGCACGACCAACTTAGATTGTCAGACGGATGTACTCAAAAACGCCTCAGGGGAGATTTGCTGCACTACTCCTATTATTCCGTTCCCGAGCATATAGAGAAAATTAACAGGTTTTCCACAATCGTGTCAGAGTCTATGTTCAGAAGGGGCACCCGCGCACCCATGTATAAGCTTATACTGCATCCACTCTGGCGTTTCTTCAAGGATTTTCTTGTGAAGGGGGGAATCTGGGAAGGCTATTTCGGCCTTATTATCAGTGCCAATTCTTCCTATGAGGTTTTTCTTAAATATGTCAAGCTAAGAAATTTATACCAGGAGCAGAGGCAGAGTCAGCGACAGACCATCTGTCTTTTTAACCTGGCAAGTGCCTGGGGAGGGGGTGAGAAGTGGCATGTTGATGTGGCAGCCAACCTAATTGCAAGGGGATATAAGGTCATTTTCATTTCCTCACCCGGGAGCCCAACATCAAAGAGAATGGATGAGCTTGGGGTGCCCGGATATCAACTCAGGATATCGAACCTGGGTTTTCTGAATCCCGTAACTGTTCTGAGGCTGGTGAAAATTTTCAAAAAGGAAAAGGTGCTTTCAGTGGTTACAAGCCTGCCCAACGATATGAAGGTTGCCAGCATTTCCGGCAGGGTGGCCGGCGTTCCTAAAATTTTATACCGCAGGGGTAGTGCAATTCCAATCAGGAATTCCATTTCTAACCGCTTCCTGCTCCGAAAGCTTGTGACAAAAATCATTGCCAATTCACTGGAGGTGAAAAGGACCATTCTGGCCAACAACAAAATGTTGGTTCCCGAGGACAAGATAAGTATAGTTTACAATGGTGTGAACCTGGCCTCCTTCAACTCAGGTAACAAAAAACTGTATCAAGCCAGAGATCAGGAAATTGTCCTGGGAAGTGCAGGCAGGTTATCAGAAGAGAAGGGGCATATGCATCTTATTGACCTGATGAAAGTTTTGGACAAAAGTAATTACAGGTTTAAGTTACTTATTGCAGGCAAGGGAAAGTTGATGGAGCCTCTAATGAAAAAAGCCAGGGAACTGGGCATGGATGAACGGATCGAATTCATGGGATTTGTCCAGGATATGCCTGCATTCTTTAATTCTCTTGATATATTCCTGCTTCCTTCGAGGTACGAGGGATTCAGCAATGCCGTTATTGAAGCCATGGCCTGCTCAAAGCCTGTAATTTCCTTCGATGTAGGGTCAACCCGAGAAGTCATTGACCACCGCATCTCGGGCTTTGTTGGAAGGGGTAACAGTGTGGATGAAATGGCCGGTTGGATTCTTGAAATGGCTGGAAATGAGTTGCTTCGAAAAGAGATAGGAATGAAAGCCCGGGAGAGGATTGAGTTGGATTTTACTTTCGAACGCGGGCTCGAAGAGATCATTACCCTGCTTAGCGGCCCAGCCAATTCATCGCTTAGCCCAAATCGCTGATGCGTTCCAGTTTATGAAGGTCCAG
>JAOZLK010000200.1 GCA_029934875.1 Bacteroidales bacterium
ATGCCCTTCAGTTCATTATGCAGCTCTTGCTTTTCATTGTGCTCGCGGTTTTTGCCATGATTGTGGGGAGCCTGTTTGTTATGTATCCGGAATCGGTTATCCCGGTCTGGCTCCAGATCCCGGTGGCAGTATGGCTGGGATGGCAAATACGAAAGGGGAAGAATGAGCTGGTATATTCCATTATTGCACTGCTCCTGCTCTATGCATTTGTAATCCTGGGAGTCCGCTTTCCGGTCTCACTGCCCTGGGACCAGCAAACTTCGGTAGTAGCCTGGTGCATCATCCTCTTTGTTTATGTATTCTTTGCATCCACCATTCCGGTTCAAAAACTGCTTCAGCCCCGCGATTATATTAACTCGCACCAGCTTTTAGTGGCCATGGCCTTCCTGGTGCTGGGCATCATTATTGCCCATCCAGTGATTTCTGCTCCAGCTATAAACCAGGATGCTTTTGCCCCGGATTCAGATGTGCCCTCCATGGCACCCATACTCTTTATTGTGATTGCCTGTGGGGCAATTTCGGGATTCCATTCACTGGCTAGTTCAGGCACAACGGTTAAACAGATAGATAATGAGATGGATACGCTTCCCATTGCTTACGGGGCTATGATTACAGAAAGCTTCCTGGCAGTCCTGGTAATTGTGGCCGCCGGTGCCGGACTAGGGATGGGACTTGAATCCGATGGCGAATTACTTACGGGTCTGGCGGCCTATAAGCACCATTATGCTTCATGGTCATCTGCAAACGGACTTGGAGCCAAACTGGATGCCTTTATACTGGGCTCGGCTAATCTCTTCTCTTCCTTTGGATTACCCCTTAAATATGGTTCGGCCTTCATTGTGGTATTTATTGTGTCATTTGCCAATACAACACTCGATTCAGCCGCCAGGATTCAGCGGCTTTCCCTCCAGGAGATTTTTACAAAAAGCGACAAGAGTGTGAGAAAGCCTTTTAACAACCGTTATATTGCCACTGCTCTTATTGTGGTCTCAGCAGCTTCCCTTACTTTCTTCAAACCCGGCGGACAGGGGGCCATGGTGTTGTGGCCTCTGTTTGGATCACTGAACCAGCTGATGGCTGCCCTGGCCCTGGGGGTGGTCAGCCTATGGTTCTACCAGAGAAAAATACCCATATGGTATACAGCTATTCCCATGATCCTTGTGCTCTCGTTTACACTCTGGGCCATGGTAAAGAATCTGCTTGCTTTTATTAAAGACGGTGAATATGTGCTTGTGATCCTCTCTGCACTGATCCTTTCTTTAACTGCCTGGCTGGCGGTGAGCACTCTTAAGGCACTTAAGGGAGCCTTAAATAAGAATCCGGAAGTGGGAAAGAGCTGAGGCGGGTTTCTCCTCTATTTCGATTCGTTCTACCCAGCTATAGGCCGTACCCGACCGGCACCACTGAATATAAGAATTACAGGCTTCCTGGGATCCCTGAACCAGTGTTCGGACCGAACCATCGGTTTGGTTTTCAATCCATCCCTTCAATCCCAATGACCTGGCCTGCTTTCGGGCTGCATACCTGAATCCCACGCCCTGAACACGGCCATGGACGACAATTTCATATTGTTTCTCAAGCCTATCCATTTATCAAAGTTAGGAAATATGTCAGGGAGTATCGAACCAAGCACATCCCTTGTTGTTAATGTTGCAATAATGAATATTACTTTAATTTGCCTGATATGAAAAATACAAGATACATACTTATCCTGGCCTTGCTTGCTCTTGTGGTTCAGTTGAAGGCACAAGAAAATTTTTACGACTTTACTGTGAAAGATATAAAAGGCGCCGACTATCCGCTATCTCAACTAAAAGGTAAAAAAGTGCTGGTGGTAAACACTGCTTCAAAGTGCGGACTTACTCCACAGTATGAAGATCTTGAGAAGCTCTACCGGGATTATAAGGAGGACGGTTTTGTAATTATAGGATTTCCAAGCAATGACTTCATGGGTCAGGAACCCCTGTCCAACAGTGAAATAGCCACCTTTTGCACTGAAGAATTTGACCTTACTTTTCCCATGATGGAGAAGATCAGCGTGAAGGGTGACGAAATTCATCCCCTTTACAGCTGGCTTACCTCCAAGGAGGAAAACGGATTGGAGGATAGCAAGGTGGCATGGAATTTTCAGAAATATATGATCGATTCCAGCGGGGACCTGATTGGGCACGTATCTCCAAGGAAGAAACCGGACAACGATGAAATTATCTCATTTATCACCGGGGAGAAACAATGAGCAGGGCTCAGGAGTATGACACAACCAAGGGTAAGCCCGAGGGCACCGTACCTGATGATCATTTCCCTTTTATTCAGTTCCCCCATTCTATAGTAAGTGCAAGCAATAAATTCAGTTAATAATTTCTATTTTTGTCATTCTTATTTCTAATCTATGGCAAAGCTGCGCATCCTTGTTGTCGACGATATCTATACCAATCGTTACTTGTTAACAGAACTCGTTAAAATTACCGGCAACGAGGTCTTGCAGGTGGAGAATGGGGAGGAGGCTATCCGGGTTCTGGAAAAGGAAAAAATCGACCTTATTTTTATGGATATTGAGATGCCTGTTATGAATGGCATTGAAACTACAATGCACATTAGGAATAAAATGCCTTTCCCAACCAATGCGCTGCCCATCATTGCTTTAACAGCGCATAACCCCGAGCTTTTTTTTGAAGATTTTAAGGATGTGGGCTTCGATGAATTAATCACCAAACCCTACTCAGTAGAAAAAATCAAACAAAAGATTAATAGTTTCACCTCCTGAGAGGGGGCTCCTCTCAGCCATAGATCAGTTCCAAAATCTGGCTTAGCTGCCTGCTATCCTCTTCTGAAAAGGACGCCGGTTTATCCGAATCCACATCAAAGACGGCCCTGATTTCCCCGTGATAATCTCTTACCGGCAGACATATCTCTGATTGCGATCTGGAGTCGCATCCAATGTGCCCAGGGAAGGAGTGGACATCTTCAACCACAACCGGTTCAGCCCTGTCAATCGCAGCCCAGCATACTCCTTTATGAGCCTCCAATTCCTGGCAGGCCACCGGACCCTGGTAGGGACCCACCACCAATTTTCCCGACTCTTTCAGCAGATAAAAACCTGTCCAGAAAAAGAAATCCATTTTATGATGCAGTACAGCGCACACGGTGGCCATCCTTGCAATGGGATCATCACTTTTTTTTGCCAGCTCCTTCAGCTGATCATATATGCGCCCATACCTCCCCGCTTTCTTCCTTTCATCCATTAGTTTATGCTTTTAGCTGCCTCAAAAATAGGATTTAATACTATATTTGCCGCTCATTTTCACCTATGAAGTTAACAGACGAAATTGCACGCAGAAGAACCTTTGCCATCGTAAGTCATCCCGATGCAGGGAAAACCACTCTGACAGAGAAATTTCTGCTATTCGGCGGGGCCATTAATGTGGCAGGGGCTGTAAAGTCAAATAAAATAAGAAAAACAGCTACCTCCGACTTCATGGAGATTGAGAAACAACGGGGTATTTCCGTTGCCACCTCTGTGATGGGTTTTGATTATGGCGAAAAAAAAATAAATATTCTCGATACGCCGGGACACCAGGATTTTGCCGAGGATACTTTCCGGACTTTAACTGCAGCCGACAGTGTAATTATCGTAATTGATGCAGCAAAGGGTGTTGAAGCACAAACCCGCCGACTGATGGAGGTTTGCAGGATGCGTAAGACCCCTGTAATGGTCTTTGTTAACAAAATGGACCGGCCCTCGCGGGATCCCTTCGACCTGCTCGATGAAATTGAAGAGGAGTTGAAGATCCAGGTACACCCCCTAAGCTGGCCGGTTGGGACAGTCAACGATTTTCGCGGGGTATATAACCGCTATGAATCGGTTTTCCGATCATTCAGTGGTCATACAAAACAAACCATTGGGGAAATCACTGAGCATAGCGATTTACAAAATGAAGAATTCAAAAGCTACATCGCCCCTCACGCTGAAAAACTGGAGGAAGAGCTAGAACTGATTGAAGGGGTTTATGCCGAGCTTGATATGGAAGAGTATATGCAGGGTAAGGTGGCCCCCCTGTTTTTTGGAAGTGCGCTAAATAATTTCGGGGTGAAGGATATTCTCGACTGCTTTATTCAAACTGCACCATCGCCCGGACCTGTCCTTACCGAAGAAAGGGAGGTGCTCCCTGATGAGCAGAAGTTCTCAGGTTTTGTATTTAAAATCCATGCCAACATGGACCCCAAGCACCGCGACCGGCTGGCATTCATAAAAGTTGTTTCCGGGCAGTTTGAACGAAACAAAGCTTACTCACATGTTCGCACCGGCCGGCAGTTGAAGTTTTCTAGCCCTACATCCTTCATGGCCGAAAAAAAATCAGTGATCGAAATAGCCTATCCCGGTGATATTGTAGGTGTTCACGACACCGGGAACTTTAAGATCGGGGACGGGGTCACCGAAGGGGAGAAGCTCCATTTTCAGGGCATGCCCTCCTTTTCACCCGAGATGTTTCGCTATGTGGAGAATGCCGATCCCATGAAATTCAAACAGCTGGCCAAAGGTTTGGAACAGTTGATGGACGAAGGAGTTGCCCAGCTTTTTGTAAGTCTGGCCAATGGAAGGAAGATCATCGGCACGGTGGGTGCCCTGCAATTTGATGTGATCCAATACCGCCTCGAGCATGAATATGCTGCTAAATGCAGGTACGAGCCAATTACAATGTTCAAGGCATGTTGGATTGAATCGGATAACAAGGTAAAACTGAAGGATTTCCGTTTGCGAAAATACCAGCAACTCTGTACCGATAAAGAAGGGAGAGAGGTCTACATGGCAGAATCACCCTATGCCCTCGACATGGCCCGCGGGAAGTTTCCCGAAATCACTTTTCACTTTAACTCGGAGTTTTAATTCTAAGCTTAATAATCGATTTATGAAAAGCACAAGATACCTGATCCTGATTTTTCTGGCATTTTCCATAACTGGCTGGTCCCAACATCCCGACTGGGAGGGCGGATATGCTGATGGATGCACCACCATAACCGCAGGGAAAAAGGCAACTGTTGATGGTTCTGTGATCACCTCACATACGGATGACAGTCACCGGACACGATCCTGGATGGATGTCATTCCTGCCCAAAAGCATTCAAAGGATGAAAGTGTGACCATGTATAAGAGGGTGCCCTGTGATTCATTTGCCATGCCTAGCTATGCCCACGAGCCAATTGGAAATATTCCCCAGGTAAAGGAAACATATTCCTTCCTCAATACGGCCTATCCTTCAATGAACCAGTACCAGCTGGGTATTGGAGAATCCACCTTTGGGGGCAGGGAGGAGCTACAATCCGACAGTGGGCTCATTGATTGTCAGAGGCTATGCAGGCTTATGCTTGAACGTTCAAAATCGGCCGGTGAGGCCATCGAGCTGGCGGGCCAGTTGCTCGCCGAGTATGGCTGGAACGATTACGGGGAGTGCCTTACCATTGCGGACAAGAATGAGGTCTGGCATCTTGAGATTGTAGGTCCCGGAAAGGGAGAGAAGGGGGCCATATGGGTAGCCCAAAGGGTGCCCGACGGACATATTGCAGTAAATGCAAATGCAAGTACCATTAAGGAGATTGATTTAAATGATCCGGAAAATTTCAGGGCAAGTATAAATGTACAAAGTGTGGCCAGGGAAAATGGCTGGTGGACTGAGGATGAACCTTTTCTTTTCTGTTATGCCTATGCTCCCGAAAGCCGGACTTCACTGGCTGCCAGGCGCCGGGAATGGCGCGTATTTGACCTCCTGGCACCTTCTCTGAAGCTTGATCCCCACGCCGAGAATTACCCCTTCTCTGTAAAACCCGACGAAGCGGTTTCACTTTCCGACCTTCGCATGATCTTTTCGGATTACTATGAAGGGACCCCCTTTGACATGACAAAAGATATAACGGTGACCGATGATGAGGGAAAGACGGTAATTTCACCCCTTGCAAATCCTCACCTTCCTTATGACATGAATAAAATGTTGCGCATCAACGGTGGCTGGGGATGGCGGGGTGAGCGAACCATTGCCCGCTGGTATACCATGTATGCGACCATCATCCAGTGCAGGGACTGGCTTCCCGACGAGATTGGCGGAGTAGTCTGGCTGGCCCAGGACAATGTGTCCACCTCCATCTACATCCCTGTGTATTGTTCAGGAAGCGATTTACCCGAGTCTTATAAGACGCCCGGACGCCCTCAAGGCTATACATCTAAATCGGCCTGGTGGGCTTTTAACAGGCTTGGAACCCTTAGCGCCCAGCGCTGGGGTGAGATGCGCTACGATGTGAACGGGGTTTGGGACCAATGGCAGGAGGAGTTATTCCTGGGCCAGAAGTCTTTTGAAGAAAAAGCCCTTGAATTACATAAGCAAAGGAATAAGGAGGAGCTAAGCAACTTTCTCACAGGATACACAATGGAATGGGGAGAAAAAGTTGTTGAAAAGGCATGGGAAATGGGAGATATGCTATGGACCAAATATGACGAAAAATTCTGATTATGAGTAAAAGAGGATTTGCATCTGATAACAATGCCGGGGTACACCCGGCCATCCTTGAGGCCATGGCCTCGGCCAACGAAGGACACGCCATTGCCTATGGAGATGATCCTTTAACAATGAGGACCACCATGCGCATGAAGGAGATCTTTGGCAAGGAAAGTGAAATATTTTTCGTCTTCATAGGAACAGCAGCCAATGTACTGGGGCTCAATGCTGCCACTCAATCCCACAATGCGATCATCTGTGCCGAAACAGCACATATTAATGTAGATGAATGTGGGGCTCCCGAAAAGTTTACTGCTTGCAAATTGCTACCTGTGGCGACTCCCAACGGCAAGCTCACCATTGAAGAGGTGAAGAAGCACATGCACGGAATTGGCTTTGAGCATCATGTTCAGCCCAGGGTCATCTCCATTACCCAGTCCACCGAACTGGGAACACTTTATACACTGGATGAGATCAGGGAGATATGCAGCTATGCCCATGCAAATAATATGCTGGTTCATATGGATGGAGCACGCATCGCCAATGCTGCAGTTGCCATGGATGTGGGTTTTTACGAAATGACCGGCGGAGCCGGAGTGGACCTGCTCTCCTTCGGGGGTACCAAAAACGGGATGATGTATGGTGAAGCCATTGTCTTCTTTGATCCGCAGATGGCATCTGTGTTTAAATACCAGAGGAAGCAGGGCATGCAGCTGGCATCAAAGATGCGATACATCTCTGCCCAGTTCGCAGCCTACCTGGAGAATGATCTATGGAAAGAAAATGCACTTCATGCCAACCGGATGGCGCAGAAACTAAACGAAGCTGTTAAGGATATCCCGGGTGTCACGGTTACACAAAAGGTGGAATCCAACGCTGTATTTGCGATCATACCGCCGGAGCTTACACCCAGGCTGCAGGAGCATTACTTCTTCTACGAATGGGATGAAGATCGCTCGGAGGTGAGGTGGATGTGTTCTTTTGACACCACTGAAGAGGATATAGAGGATTTTGCCGGGCTGCTGCGCTCAATGAGCACTTAATCAGGGCTCCCGGGAAGCAGAAGAGAACTGTCCCCGTAACTCAGAAAGCGATAAGAGTGATCCAGT
>JAOZLK010000201.1 GCA_029934875.1 Bacteroidales bacterium
TTTGAAGTTGAGGTGATTTCGGAGTACCTCCCCAAGCAGGGTCTGGCAAGTGAGCAGCAAACTCCTGTGGTTTTTGATGGTCACCTACTGGGCATACTGCCCAAGGATGCAGGCCCCCTGCGCAACCAGCTGGTTTGTGTGCATCCCGATAATTTTAAGGAGGTGGTCTGGTCAAGCGGATCTGAAACAAGATTTGGATTGGGTCCCTATATGCTTGCCGATAATAAGCTTTTCATACTCAATGATGACGGAACCCTGGTTATAGCCAGGCCCAGTACCCGTGCATATGAAGAATTGGATCGCTACCAGGTAATTGACGGTCACGATGCCTGGGGACCATTGGCAGTGGCCGATGGGTATATGGTACTGAGAGATGCAAAAACAATGATTTGTCTCGACCTGGCAGTGAAGAGATAGAGAAAACAACTAAAGAAGACCAAATGAAAAAGAGAGGACTTACCATAGTTGTACTGGTTATCGTGCTGGTGATTATTACAGTAATCGTGGTTGATTTTTTAAACAATCGTCCCGATCGAAGGAGTGCCAATCCCTATGCCCTGAAGGTAGAGCACCTAAAGGATGTGGATCCGGAATTAATCTCCCATAAGGAAACCCGCAACCTTTCCCTGGGTTCGCTTAAAGGATCTGCTCTTGTTTATGCGGAAGGAAAACTCTTTGTGGTGGGCGATTCCACCCTGGTGATCATGGGCACAGACGGATCTGAACCCAAACAATTTGAGATTTTTCCAGGGCCTCTTAGCCTGCTGGTGCAGGAGCAGGGGATTTTCGTGGGCTATAAAAGATATGTGGTACAATATGACCATGAGATGAAGCTGGTAAAACAGTGGGCCGACCTGGGAGATCGTGCAGTGATTACAAACCTGGCCGGGAACGGGGAGAAGGTGTACGTGGCCGATGCCGGAAACAGGAAGGTGACTATATACAGCCAGGAAGGTGATGTCCTGGGTGACTTCGAAGGGAAGTCGGAGAGTGAAGCAGGTCATGGTTTCATCGTACCCAGTGCCAATTTTGACCTGGTGGTTAATGACTTTGGAGAATTATGGGTGGTTAATCCTGGTAAGCACGCCATGGAGAACTACAGTGACGACGGCCGCATGAGGGGCTTCTGGGAGAATGCCTCCTTTGATATTGATGGCTTCCTTGGGTGCTGTAACCCGGCAAGGATTACTGTTATGGAAGACGGATCCTTTATTACCAGCGAGAAGGGCCTGGTAAGGATTAAGATATACGATCAGTCGGGGCAGCTCTTGAGTGTGGTGGCTTCCCCGGATCTTTTTAAAGAGGAGGGTAAGGCCCCGGATGTGAGTTGCGATGAGAAGGGGGTGGTTTATGCCCTGGACTTTGATCGCAATGTGATCAGGATTTTTGAACCCAAAGCAGATGAATAGAAAAACATTTATAGCGACCCTTTTTCGTGGAGGTATACTGGCAGCAATGGCCCTTCTGGCCGGCTTGCTTCTCTCAAGGAAACAGGTCTCACTGGAGAAGGAGTGTGGATTGAATCTTCAATGCAGGAGCTGTTCCAGGCTAAAAGCCTGTGATCTTCCCGATGCAAAAATTGAAAAGAGCGATGAAAAAGGATAAGGTGAGTAGCAGGAGGGATTTTATCAATAAGGGGGTGAGACTCACCCTGGGGCTTACGGTTGTGGGTACCGGCGCCATGGCTCTTTCCCGGCGTTCAGGCGGGGAGGAGTATGTGTGGCAGATCGACCCTTTCAAGTGTACCCAGTGCGGACGCTGTGCCACCGAGTGTGTGATGGCCGAGTCGGCGGTAAAATGTGTTCATGCCTATGATCTGTGTGGCTATTGTGATCTTTGCGGGGGATATTTTAAACCTGGAGCCAAACTGCAGACTGGTGCCGAGAACCAGCTTTGTCCCACTGCAGCCATTCAACGTAAATTCATCGAAGAACCCTATTTCGAATACATTATTGATGAGGAGCTTTGCATCGGATGTGCCAAGTGCGTGAAGGGTTGCTCGGCCTTTGGGAACGGATCCCTTATTCTGCAGATCCGTCACGACAGGTGCAAAAATTGTAACCAGTGCGCCATCGCAACAGCATGCCCATCCAATGCCATCAGCAGGGTTGCAGCCAATAAACCATATATCATTAAGGGCCATTTCACCAATGAAAAGGAGGGTTAATATGCACCGGAAGCTGAATATGCAGAAGAGGATCCCGGGCTTTTTCATTCTGCTTTTCGTGATTATGGTTTCCGCCACTACCCTTATCCAGGGACAACAGCGCTTTCCAAAACCAGAATTTGACAGCGGTTATGTTCAGCCCGACCCCACAAGCCCCGAGCCCAGAAGTGTGGCGCTGGAGTATTTCGATGTATTTGTATTGCTGGCTGCACTCTCACTGGCATCGTGGCTGGCTGTTCGCAAGCGATCCAGGAAGGGATTGATGTGGCTATCCATCTTCACGCTGATCTATTTTGGTTTCTACCGCGATGGTTGCATTTGTTCGGTGGGTGCCATTCAGAATGTGGCCCTTTCCATCTTCGATCCGGCTTACACAATCTCCCTTGCGGCCTTGTTGTTTTTCCTCTTGCCGCTGATCTTTGCCCTCTTTTTTGGCAGGGTATTCTGCGCGTCGGTATGTCCCCTGGGCGCCATACAGGATCTGCTGGTCATTAACCCGGTTTCCATACCCAGCTGGATCAGGAAGACCCTTGGATTCATACCTGTAATCTACCTGGGACTCGCGGTATTGCTTGCTGCCACAGGAAGCGATTTTATTATCTGCAGGTACGATCCTTTTGTGGGGATATTCCGCATGGATGGTCCCTTTTTGATGATTTTCCTGGGTGTTACCTTTCTATTGCTGGGCACGTTTTATGCCAGGCCCTATTGCCGGGTATTTTGTCCTTACGGCGTATTGCTCAGCTGGATGTCGAAGTTCTCCAAATACCACATGAGTATCACGCCCTCGGAGTGTATCAAATGCAAACTTTGCAAGGATTCCTGTCCCTTCGATGCCATTGAGGTGCCAGTTGATAAGGCTTACCGTAAGCCTGAGGTGGCCCGAAAGAATTTAAGGCGTTTCGTTCTTTACCTTGCCCTGATCCCAATGCTTACTTTGCTGGGAGGCTGGATTGGTTCAAAGTCTCATGTATTCCTGAGCAGGATGCATCCCGATGTCTACCTGGCCGAATTGATGATCTCTCAGCCCGAACTCAGGGAAGATGAAACAAACCTTGATATCCAGGCCTTCCTGGAATCGGGCGATACCTTTGAGCAGCTGGTGGAGCAGGCCATAGTGATCAGAACGAAGTTTAAAAAGGGAGGATTGGCCCTTGGTGCTTTTATAGGCCTGGTTCTTGGGATTACGCTGATGAATCAGGTGGTATTCCGGCGCCGCGAGGATTATGAGCCCCACAAGGCAAATTGTTTTTCCTGTGGGAGGTGTATGGATTTCTGCCCGGTAGATCGAGGGACATAGGGATTGGTTATTGGTTATTTGGGATTGGTTATTGGTTATTGGTGCGAAATGAAATGAGAAATGTAAATGGATAAAGAAAATAGAATTAAGGTGGCCCACAGGGCAATGCTGATTTCCGGGATATTTTGCGGGGTGGTAGCCTTACTGTTGATCCTGAACTTCTGGAACATGAAGCAGCATGAGCCACTGGAGAGTGAGGCCATAGAAGCCCTTGTACAACGCCTCTCACAGGAACCCAACAACGAAGTCCTAAAAGAGGAAATCCGCAGCTTCGATCTACTGGCACGAAAAGCTTATTTCACCAGCAAGTGGCAGATAAAAGCCGGAACCTGGCTTTTGCTGATCGGGGGCATTGTGCTGGCCGCTTCCATGAAGATTTATACCGATCTGAGGGCCGGTATTGATCCCCCTGAAGCGCTTACTGAAGGGCTCCTTAAGGCCAGGGCTAATGCCCAGTACTGGCTCTTTCTCTCGGGTGGCCTGATCCTGGGACTTTCACTGGTTGCTGGTGTTCTTACAAACGACTACCTGAATGAATATGACCGGATGGCTGTGAGCGCTGATCCGGCCGTGGAACAAAGTGATGTAGAGGTGATTGAGGTTTTTGGTGCTGAGCAGTCTTCTGAGAATGCCACCCCCGATCCGGAATCACCCTCAGAAGGAGTTTCGGTTGAGGAAGCCGAGAAAAGCACTGAAGAATCACTTGTAGCTGCTGCACCTGCCCCTGCCGTAGCGACTGTTTCAAGCGGAGCCTTCAACCCGAATGACTTTAAGCTTAACCATGCCACCTTCAGGGGCTACATGGGATTAGGTGTTTCCTATAGAAAAAATATTCCGGTGGACTGGAATGGGCCTTCCGGTAAGAATATAAAGTGGAAGGTGGCCTTTTCAAAGCCGGGTTACAATTCTCCCGTTATCTGGGGGGACAAAATATTTATCTCAGGCGGAGATAAAAATGGACTGGTGGTGACCTGCTACAACAGGAACACCGGTCAGCTGCTCTGGGAGAAAGAAGTGAAGGATGTTCCCGGATCACCGGCTGCCATGCCCAGGGTCACCAATGACACCGGGCTTGCTGCGGCTTCCCTGGCAGTGGACGGAAAAGGGGTCTATGCGATATTTGCCAATGGCGATATTGTGGCTTTCAGTATGGAAGGGAAACAGCTTTGGGGACGAAACCTGGGTGTGCCCAATAATCACTATGGTCACTCCTCCTCACTCCAGGTATGGGATAATATGATCGTGGTTCAATATGATACCAATACCCGGGGGCGCATGCTGGCTCTTAATGTGACAAACGGGGAGTCGGTCTGGGACGTGCAAAGGCCTGTTCATATTTCATGGGCTTCTCCTGCACTTATCGAGGTGGATGGAAAGATTCAGATTGTAACTTCTGCCGATCCCTACGTTTCGGGTCATGATCTGGACACCGGCGAGGAATTATGGAAAGTGGAAGCCATGATGGGCGAGGTGGGACCCTCAATCGCCTTTGATGATGGCCTGGTGTTTGCTTCCCAGGAGTATGCACGGACCCTGGCAATCGATCCAAAAGCGCCGGAGTCCTATGTATGGGAAGATGACGAGTATATGTCAGAAGTTGGTAGTCCGGTTGCCTATGATGGACTGATGTACATGGCCACCAGTTTTGGAGTTGTTGTATGTTATGATGCAAAAACAGGCGAGAAGCAATGGGAGAAGGAGTTTGACAACGAGATCTGGTCCTCACCGGTCATCGCTGATGGTAAACTCTACATTGTAGATAAGGAGGGAATCACCCATATTATGAAGGCCGATAAAAGCGGAACAGTCATTGCTGAACCCGAGCTGGGAGAGCAAGGTTTTGCGCTTCCCGCCTTCGCCGACGGGGTGGTCTATCTGAGGGGAACAAAGAATTTGTATTGTATTGGGAACTAAATTTTGCCGGCAAAATTTAGTTGGTTAATGGTTATTAGTAAATGGTTATTAGTAAATGGTTATTAGTAATTGGGATGTAGGTAAATGGAGATTGAGATAAGAGATATAGATGGGATTGTGGAGGAGCTGGGGACAGAGTCGCATGCGGTGATTCCTATTCTTCAGGCCATCCAGGGTCGTTATAATTTCCTTCCGGAAGAGGCCCTGAAGAGGGTGTGTGAACTTAGCGAGATCACGCCCGCTCAGATTGTGGGTGTGGCCAGTTTTTATTCGCAGTTCCGCTTTAAACCGGCTGGAAAGCACATCATCAAGGTTTGCGTGGGAACAGCCTGTCACGTGAAGGGTGCAGAGCAGGTTTATGATTCCATGAAACGTGAGCTTGGACTGGAAAAGGCAGATGATACCACTCCCTCGGGCGAGTATACCATAGAAAAGGTGAACTGCCTGGGGTGCTGCACACTGGCACCGGTGGTACAGATCGATGAGGTGACCTACGGTCATGTAAGTACATCGAAGGTAACTTCCGTTTTGTCCGATTTTGAAAGCCAGGAAAGTGCTTCAAAGAAGAAAAAATATAAGTATGCCGACGGGGGTGAAGTCAAGGGCGAAATCCGAATCGGGCTTGGTTCCTGTTGCGTGGCCAGCGGGAGTGATGAGATCCGCGATTCGGTAAAGGATACCATCGATCGGAAAGGTCTGAATGTAAAACTGAAACATGTGGGTTGTGTGGGCATGTGTCACCAGGTTCCGCTGGTTGAGATCGTTCCCACTCATGGCGAGCCAACGCTCTACTCCAAGGTGGATGCTGCCGATGTGGATCAAATTGTAGAACGGCATTTTAAGCCCGAAGGCCTGTTGAGGCGATTGACCAGCCGCCTGATGAGTGTCGCCAATTCAGTGAGAGATGACAGCCGCTGGGATGGAGTCGACCGTTATTCGCTGGATGTCCGTGAGAAACATGTTTCTCTTTTCCTCGATAAACAGATCCCCATGGCTACCGAATTCAGGGGTGTAATTAATCCTGTGGATGTGGTGGAGTATAAGCAACGGAATGGTTTCCGGGGACTACTCAGGGCTCTGAAACAAATGTCTCCCCAGCAGGTGATCGACGAGATTGTCGAAAGCGGTATTCGCGGACGCGGTGGTGGTGGTTCTCCAAGCGGAAAAAAATGGCAGATGGTGGCTGATGCTCCCGGTGAGAAGAAATATATCATCTGTAATGGCGATGAGGGCGATCCTGGTGCCTTTATGGATCGCATGTTACTGGAGTCTTATCCCTACCGGATCATCGAAGGATTGATTGCTGCCGGATATGCTGTCGGTGCAGCGGAAGGGATTCTCTATATCAGGGCTGAATACCCCCTGGCTGTTACCCGTATCCAGCAGGCCCTGGTGGTTTGCAGGGAGCAGGGCTACCTGGGGAAGGATATCCAGGGTACGGGCTTTGATTTTGAGCTCTCTGTTTACCAGGGTGCCGGCGCTTTTGTCTGTGGTGAGGAAACTGCCTTGATTGAGTCCATAGAAGGAAAAAGGGGCTTTCCCCGGATTCGTCCTCCTTTCCCTGCTATAAAAGGCCTGTGGGGATATCCAACGCTTGTGAACAATACTGAAACCTTTGCCCAGATTGCCTACATTTTGAAAAACAGGGCTGCATCCTTCAATAAAATAGGTACCGAGTCGTCAAAGGGTACAAAAGTCTTTGCACTGGCAGGGAAGGTTGCCCGGGGTGGACTCATTGAAGTGCCCATGGGCATGAGCATCCGGGAAGTTGTTGAGGAGATCGGGGGCGGGGTAGCCAATGGCAGGGAATTTAAGGCAGTACAGATCGGAGGCCCTTCGGGCGGATGTGTGCCAGCCTGGAAGGCAGATACGCCCATTGATTTTGAATCGCTGCAGGAAGTTGGTGCCATGATGGGCTCGGGCGGACTGGTGGTACTGGACGATGCCGATTGCATGGTCGATATTGCACGCTACTTTCTCACCTTCACCCAGAATGAGGCCTGCGGTAAATGTAGCTTTGGACGGATTGGTACTAAAAGAATGCTGGAAATTCTGGAGAAGATTACCACAGGAAGAGGAAGTGAAAAAGACCTGGAGAAGCTGGAGGAGCTGGCTCATTGGACCAAAGCCGGAAGCCTCTGTGCCCTGTGTGGAACGGCTCCCAATCCCATTCTTTCAACCCTGGAGTATTTCAGGGAGGAGTATG
>JAOZLK010000202.1 GCA_029934875.1 Bacteroidales bacterium
TCTTTTGAAGGAGCCAATGCCCTTAATGAAAGTGGCCGGTATCCTGGTGGCCATTGTTGGCCTGCTAATGAGCCAGGTGAGTTCTATTAACTGGAAGATGCCCGCAAAGAAAGGCGGATTCCGTCACCCACCTTACTCCTGAAAAAATGGCACGCATGATCTTTATAGTTCAGGGAGAGGGCAGGGGTCACCTGTCCCAATCTGTAGCACTGAAAGAGTATCTTGAAGAGGAAGGGCACAGTGTTGAAGCTGTATTTGTGGGAAGCAATCCATCACGGGAAATCCCATCTTATTACCGGAGTATTTTCAAGAGTAAGTTGAAGACCTTCTCCAGTCCATGGTTTCTACGCACCCCCAATAAAAAGGGTATTTATATTGGCCGAACCATCCTGTATAACCTTAGCAGGACCCTGGTTTACTTAAGTGAAGTGAGAAGGATCAGGAAGGAATTCTCTCGCCTGGAACCGGACGTGGTAATCAACTTTTATGACGTGCTTGGAGCCCTGGCCATGAGGACCCTTTCTGGTGGCATTCAGCGAATAGGCATTGGTCATCATTTTTTCCTGCATCTTGACGGATATCATTGCAAGGGGGGTAGCAACTTTCATCGCTTGCTTCTGAAGCTTCACACAGGGCTTATTATGAAATCCTGTGATCGTGTGTTGGCGCTCTCATTCCTGGAGCAGGATGGGCGCGGCAAGATCTCAGTAGTTCCTCCGCTTGTGAGGAAACAATTCAGGGAGGCAGCCTACCACGGCGGTGAGAATTACCTTGTTTACCTGCTGAATGAGGGCTTTGTGGTGGATCTTATCCGTCTGGCCGAAAGCAATCCCGACCTGCACTTTGATGTTTTTTCAGACCTTCCCATGGAAACCCCCATGCCCGGGGGAATCAAACTTTACCCGGTGAGTGATGTGGAATTCAACGAAAAGATGAAGCGATGCAAGGGAGTGATTAGCACGGCTGGATTTGATACCGTCGCTGAAGCAGCCTGCATGGGGATACCCTTTGCAGTGATCCCGGTGGAGAATCACTTTGAGCAACGCTGTAATAGTATTGATATTGAGCGAAGCGGGCTGGGGATTGTGCTTGGGAAACTTTCCGCTGAGAACCTTGCAGCCATGAGGGAAATTGATCACCTTAGTTACAGGAAATGGGTGGAAAGTGCAGGCAGTCGAATTTTAAAGCAGCTTAAGGGTAATATCCTTGGTGATTGAGGCGTTTTATATGATAATGAGAAAAGGTTTAGTCCTCGTATTGATCCTGCTGATGCATATGCCCGCTTTCACCCAGAAAGGGGGAGAGTCCACCTATAGTTTCCTTGGCCTTACAAATTCGGCCAGGGTAGCTGCCCTGGGCGGGGAGAATGTGTCCCTGATGGACGATGATATTAACCTGGTATTTCATAATCCCTCCCTTCTTTCCCCGGGGATGCACAACAATCTGAATCTGAACTATATAAATTATTTTGCCGGGGTTAATTTCGGATATGCATCTTATGCTTATCACAAGGAGGACATTGGCAGTTTTGCGGCCGGGATGCACTATGTGAATTACGGGACCTTTGACCGCACCGATGAATATGGTGAAAACCAGGGAACATTCCGGGCATCCGAATATGCCCTGAACCTCGTATACTCTCGTGCCATTATCGATACTTTTCTTACTGTTGGGGTCAATATGAAACCCATTTACTCCTCTTTTGAGAGCTATTCTTCCCTGGGCCTGGCATTTGATGTAGGGATTGCCTACCATAATCCCCGAACGCTTACCACGCTGGGTTTTGTGGCAAAAAATATGGGATTTCAGATTACTTCCTATACTGCGAACCGGGAGAAACTGCCCTTTGAACTGCAGGCCGGGATTACACAGGGACTGGCCCATGCTCCCTTTCGTTTCAGCATCGTATACCAGAACCTCGAGCGCTGGGATCTGACCTATAAGACACAAGAATCAAATGATTTTAACTCCAGTGGTGAAGAGGCCAATGTGGGTGGATTTGATGTGTTTGGAGATAAGCTGATGCGGCACCTGGTATTTGGTCTTGAATTCTTAATCGGGAAAAATTTTCATTTCGACCTTGGTTACAATTATAAAAGGCGGCAGGAGATGAAAGTTACTGCAAAACCAGGCATGGTTGGTTTTTCATGGGGTTTTGGTTTCAGGGTTTCAAAATTCCATATTGCCTACGGACGTTCTTCCTATCACCTGGCCGGCGGAACCAATCACTTTTCTCTAATGACCAACCTTTCCAGCTTCTACAGAAAGCAATAACAAGGGAACACTTCCCGGCTTGAAAACACTATCTTTGATGGTCAAAAACCAAGCTAAGTGGATCCAAGAAAAATCATTATTGCACTGGATGGCCACTCCTCCTGCGGGAAGAGTACCTATGCCAAACGAATTGCAGCAGAGCTGGGATATGCCTATATCGACACCGGAGCTATGTATAGGGCCGCAACCCTGGCCTGCATGGATGCAGGATTATTTGATAATACCGATTCTCCTTCTCTTGAAAAGGTGGAAGCGAAACTTGAAGATGTGGAGCTGGATCTTCGTTTTAATGCTGAAAAACAACGCACAGAAATATTTCTGAATAATCGGATGCTTGAGGACCTGATCAGGAGTATGGAGGTGTCGAATCATGTGAGTTACATTTCTACACTTCCCGCGGTGCGCAGAAAAATGGTTGAATACCAGCGTGGTCTTGGCGAGGGAAAGGGAGTGGTTATGGATGGCCGGGACATTGGTACCGTGGTTTTCCCCCATGCAGAGATGAAAATCTTCCTCACAGCTTCCGAAGAAATAAGGGCCACGAGAAGGTATAAGGAGTTGATTGAGAAGGGAATGCCTGCCAACTATGAAGATGTGTTGGAAAATATCAGCAAACGTGATCGCATTGACTCAAGCCGGGAGGACAGCCCCTTGAAACAGGCGGAAGATTCCCTTGTTCTTGACAATAGCCAGATGACAGTGGATGAACAGATGGAATGGTTCAGGAAAGCTTTCAGGCAGGTAAGAGGAGCGACAAATGCTTAAGGTTGAGGTAGACCAGGGAGCAGGTTTCTGTTTTGGGGTGGATCAGGTTATTCGCACCGCAGAATCGCAGCTCTCAAAGGGCAAAACAGTTGTGGGCCTGGGGGAGATGGTTCATAATGCCAATGAGATGAGCCGGCTTCACGAACTGGGCTTCCGGACCATAAAGCACAGGGAGCTGGACCAGCAAAAATCCAGCCTGGTTCTATTCAGGGCTCATGGAGAGCCGCCATCAAGCTATCAGCTTGCTGCTGATAACAATATTGAAATCATCGATGGCACCTGCCCCATTGTCTTAAAGCTACAGCAAAAGATCAGAAGGGCTTATGCATCTATGGATCATGAGAAAGAGCAGCTCGTTATTTTTGGAAAGCGGGAACATCCCGAGACCATCGGGCTGCTGGGTCAGGTGAATGGAGATGCTATTGTTGTGAGTTCTCCGGAGGAGTCCCATCTTGTGGATGCCGATAAATCTGTGCACCTCTTCTCTCAGACCACCATGGATATTGATCTCTTTCGTGAACTTGAGCAAAAACTCCAGAGCCGGCTTTCCGATCACCCAACTTCCGCATTCAGATCGCAATGCACCATTTGTGGCCAGATGAAGAAACGGAAGCCAGGGCTGAAACGTTTTGCAAAGGCGCACGATGTGGTGGTTTTTGTCAGCGGAAAAAACTCTTCAAATGGGAAATTACTCTATGAATACTGCCTTTCACTGAATGTCAGAACGCATTGGATATCAGACCTGAGCGAATTAGAAGAGCAGTGGTTTAAGGACGCTGGCTCCATAGGGGTTAGCGGTGCTACTTCCACATCCAGGACTCAGCTTGAAGCGGTCAGCATCCAGATTAAAAATTTAGACCTTCCCTAATGTCTGCCAATCCGGTTTATGCTGAAGTAATTATCCCCCTCGCTGTGGAAGGGGTTTTTACCTATGCCATACCCGAACATTTATCAGGAAAAGTAAATCCCGGAACCCGGGTCCTGGTATCCTTTGGAAAGCGGAGAATTTACAGTGCCGTAATCCGCTCACTCCTCAAACTTCCCCCGGAAGGATTCCAGCCAAAGGAGATTCTTGAGATTCTTGATGATAGCCCTTATGTTCGTTCTACCCAATTGCAATTATGGGAATGGATGAGTTCCTATTACATGTGTCGCCCTGGGGAGGTTATGCGGGCTGCCCTGCCTTCCGGATTGAGACCTGAAAGTGAGTCAAGAGTCAGAACTTGCACCGATTTTGAAGATGACGGTAGCCTGGACAGCTTCGAAAGGCTCCTTTTGGAAGTGGTAAAGGACCAGGGAGAAATAAGCATCGGAGACCTGGAGACGACCGGTATTTCGGAGCGGCCCCTGAAGGTATTAAAGCAGCTTATTGAAAAGGGGGCTGTGGAGATAAATGAAAAAATGAGAAGAGGAGTCCGCAAGAGGAGTGTTAGCTATATTCAGCTGTCATCCAGACTGGATTCTGAAGAGGCCATACATCGCAGCCTGGATAGCTTGGTAAGGGCTCCCAAACAGAGGGAGATACTGGAGCGTTACCTCCAGCTGGCAGGTCTTGACTCGATAGGGGAGACTACCCTGGTTTTGAGAACCCGCCTGCTTGGCTCTCCGGCTGAAACAGGTGCCCTATCGGCCTTGTTGAAAAAGGGGCTGCTGGAACAAATTAGCAGGGAGGAAATGAAAAATGTCGCGGGGGACGATTCCAAATCCCTGGGTGCTCCCAGGGAACTGAATCCTGAGCAGGTCCAGGCCCTTGAGTCCATCAGAGATCAATTTGGAAAGTACCAGACCGTATTGTTACACGGAGTAACCTCCAGCGGGAAGACAGAGCTCTATATTCACCTGATCAGGGAGTACCTTGAAAAAGGGCAGCAGGTACTTTACCTCCTGCCGGAGATTGCCCTGACCACCCAGATTATTGAACGGGTGCGAAGGGTGTTTGGGTCCAGGGTGGGGGTATACCATTCGCGCTATGGCGATTCAGAAAGGGTTCATGTTTACAGAAACCTTTTAGGGCTCACCGACGATGAAGCCTACGGTGTGATCATTGGTGTCAGATCGGCCATCTTTCTCCCTTTCAGTCAGCTTGGCCTGGTGATCATCGATGAGGAGCATGAGACTACATTTAAACAGCATGATCCGGCTCCCCGTTACCATGCCCGGGATTCGGCCCAGGTCCTGGCCCTTTACCATGGAGCCCGTGTTCTGATGGGTACAGCCACGCCTTCCTTTGAATCGCTATTCAATGCAAAGAGTGGCAAGTATGGATATACAAGTATAAAGGGGCGCTATGGAGCAGTTGAGCAACCTGAAGTTATCCTGGCCAATACTAAGGTGGCCACCCACCGGAAACAGATGGTTTCGCATTTTACACCCCAGCTTGTCCGGGGAATCAGGGAGGCCCTCGATGCAGGTGAGCAGGTAATCCTATTCCAGAACAGGCGGGGTTACTCCCATTACATTGTATGCAATGACTGTGGAGAGATTCCCAAATGCAGTCGCTGCGATGTGAGTCTCACTTACCATCGCATCAGCAGAAAGTTGGAGTGTCACTATTGCGGCTATAAGGAGAATATGCCCAATGCCTGTCCTTCATGTTCCAGTTCAAATATGACTATGAAAGGATTTGGTACTGAGAAGATTGAAGATGAAATTGCACTGGTTTTTGAAGATGTAAAAGTCGGCCGCCTTGATACCGACACAGCCAGATCACAAAAGAGCTTTGAGAGGGTGCTTGGTGATTTTGCCAGCGGACGAAGCAACATCCTAATTGGCACCCAGATGATTTCCAAGGGCCTCGATTTTGACAATGTCAGCCTCGTAGGTATCATGGATGCCGACAGCATGTTGCACTTTCCTGATTTCCGTGCCTTTGAGCGAAGCTACCAGCTGATCTCCCAGGTGAGCGGCAGGGCTGGAAGACGCAAGAAAAGGGGGAAGGTCATTATTCAGACCTCCGACCCTGAGCACCCCGTGATCGAGCAAATAGTGAAGGATGATTACGAAAGCCTTTTCAAAGATCAAATGGAGGAGAGGGAGTTATTCGGATATCCTCCCTTTACCAGGATGATCCGGATCTCCTTCCGGCATAAAATCCCTTCCATACTGGATGGTGCCACCGATTTGGTGGGGAAGGAGTTGAAAGGCATTTTCTCCTCGAGGGTATACGGCCCCCAGTATCCGCCGGTTAGAAAAGTACACGATGCCTTCATAAAACAGATCATCTTGAAAATTGAGAAAAAGGCATCTGTTGAGAGGGCCAAGGACTTGCTGAGCAGTGTTCTCACAGAGACCCTTAGCGGTGAGGTTTACAGATCGGTCCGCATCTCGGTGGACGTGGACCCCTTTTGAGCATAAAATTCTATCTTTGCGCTACTTAAAAAAATCAAATGTTAGATACCACCGACTTTAATATTTTATTTGAGAAATTCAGGAACCAGAAGATACTTGTCATTGGAGACGTAATGATTGACACCTATCTGTGGGGAAATGTAGCCAGGGTTTCGCCGGAGGCGCCTGTACCCATTGTTTCCGGAGTCATTGAAGAAAATCGCCTTGGAGGTGCTGCCAATGTCGCATTGAATATCCGGGCCATGGGAGCTGTTCCGATTTTATGTTCAGTAATTGGTGAAGATCACAGGGGTCAACTATTCCTGGAGCTCCTGGAGGAGCAAAACCTGTCTGACCTTGGGCTTGTGATGGACGAAGAGCGGGTAACCACGCAGAAAACAAGGGTTATCAGTGGTAACCAGCATTTACTTCGGGTTGACGAAGAGATGGATATCTTCATTTCAGAAGAGGTGCAGAATACTTTCCTTGGCCTGATCACCGATCTTCTTGAAAGTGGTGGAATTGATGCCATGGTTATGCAGGATTATGATAAGGGGGTACTTGCTCCCGATCTGATTGCTCAGCTTATCGACAGGGCAGAAAAAGTTTCGGTTCCGGTGCTTGTTGATCCTAAATTCCGAAGCTTCCAGCTATACAAAAAGGTGGACCTTTTCAAGCCCAATTATAAAGAGCTGAAGCAGGGGTTGAACCTGGATTTAAAGAAAAACGATACGAAGAAGCTCTCAGAAGCTGTCCTCAAATTTCAGAAAGAGCAGGAGATTGATACCTTCCTTGTAACCCTGAGTGAGCAGGGGATACTTACTTCGAAGGATGGCTCTTACGTTCACCTTCCGGCAGTGGAGAGGGATATCGCTGATGTATCCGGGGCAGGAGATACAGTAATCAGCCTTGCAGCTCTTTGTTTAATAGCCGGACTTGAAGCTCCTGAGATAGCAGCCATTTCCAACCTGGCAGGTGGACAGGTCTGCGAAAAAGCCGGAGTTGTTCCGGTGGATGCGGAAAAGTTATTGGCCGAATGCAATCACCACTTTAAAAGTTCGTAAAGTTTTGTAATTTTGTCACCCTTATCGGGGTATGGCGCAGCCCGGTAGCGCGCGTCGTTCGGGACGACGAGGTCGTGGGTTCAAATCCCGCTACCCCGACAAAACAGGACTTCCTTCAACTTTCGGAGGAGGTCCTTTTCTT
>JAOZLK010000203.1 GCA_029934875.1 Bacteroidales bacterium
AAATGAACCTGAATCTGAATCCTCTTCAAGGGCTAATGCGAGCCCGAGTTTTGCTTTTTCTCTTCGCATGTTTACCTTTTTCAATCTTATCTGCGCAGTCTGACGAAGACTGTATGATGTGTCATGAAGACCAGGAGATGGAGGGAATGATTCATGGGCGGACTGTTTCCATGTTTGTGGACACGATGATCTTTGAAACATCGGTCCATCGCAACTCTTCCTGTATTTCCTGCCATACCGATGCAGCTGATGAAGGATTTCCACATGCCGACGATCTAAAGCCGGTAAATTGTGGAATTTGTCACACCCAACCCATGGCAGATAACACCCGGGGCATTCACGGGCAATCTCTGCTCATGAACGATCCAAACGCCCCAAGCTGCAAAGAGTGTCATGGACACCATGATATCCTTCATTACTCCGACCCAGAATCTCGCACCTATAAAATGAATATCCCTCTCCTTTGTGGAAAGTGCCATAGGGAGGGCGAAGTAGTTGCAAGGGTATATGACGTTTCGGAGCATAATATCGTTGAGAATTATTCCCAGGGCATCCACGGAAGAGGATTATTCGAATCGGGGCTGATCGTTACTGCCACCTGCAACGATTGTCACGGAAACCACCTGGTTCTGCCCCACACAAGTCCTAATTCGTCCATATCTTCCGGTAGAATTGCCGGAACCTGTATGCAATGCCACACCCGCATTGAGGAGTCACATAAGAAAGTGATTAAGGGTGAACTATGGGAAAAAAATCCTTCCATCATTCCATCATGCTCTGAATGCCACCCACCTCACAAGGTTGATATTCCACAGATTGAGGCCAGAATCTCGGATAATTCCTGCATGAAGTGTCACGGCGATGAGGAAGTTCACAAAATGATCGGTGATGAGCGGGTTTCTCTCTTCGTGGAATCCCGCACCCTTCCGAACTCCGTGCATAAGAATATCCAGTGCACCAAATGCCACACTGAAGTCACCGTTCACCTGAAACGGCCCTGCTCCACCAACAAGCCGGTTGATTGTTCATCATGTCACGTTGAGGTATTTGACAAGTACTTCAAAAGCGGTCATGGTCAGGCGCATTATAATGAGGAGGAAAATGCTCCCTATTGTACCGACTGCCATGGTACCCACGCAACTACCACAAGGTTTGACGACACTTCTCCGGTTTACCGGACCAATATTCCGGGTCTCTGCGGCGAGTGTCATAAGAAGGACGGGAAAGCCCCCTCTTCCACCGAATTGAAAGAGGTGGATGCCTTCGCTGATTATTCAATGAGTGTACACGGGCAGGGGCTCACCAGCAAGGGGCTGACCGTAAGTGCAGTCTGCACTGACTGTCATACCACCCACCTTATGCTCAAAGACAGTGATGTTGAATCTTCAGTTCACCCGCTGAATGTACAAAAAACCTGCGGGTCCTGTCATAAGGGAATTTATGAGCAATACCGCGAGAGTGATCATGCCTATACTGAAGATCGCCCCGGGAAAGAATTTCCAACCTGTGTTAAATGCCACAGTGCCCACGTGATTTCCCAGGTAAAGCATGATAAATTTATGAATGAGGTTACCCACCAGTGTGGATCATGCCATGAAGAGACTGCCGCAACCTACCTTAAGACTTACCATGGGAAAGCCTACCAATTGGGATATTTCTCATCTGCAAGATGCTCGGATTGTCACGGATCACATAATGTATTGAAGGCCGACAATCCTGCATCCATGGTTAATGAGGCAAACATTGTGGAAACCTGTGGGGCCTGCCACGTGGGAGCAAACAAACGCTTTACAGGCTACCTGAGTCATGCCACCCACAAGGATGATCCCAAATTGCACGCTGCCTATCTCTTCATGACCCTGCTCTTACTGGGTGTATTCTCCTTCTTCGGAGTCCATCTGCTCATGTGGCTGCCACGTTCGATCTCCGAAAGAAGAAAGAAAAGGAAAGAAGGACCACAAGAGGTCAGCAATAAATACATCAGGCGCTTCTCCCGCAACCAGCGAATTACCCATGGTTTTGTAATCGTAAGTTTTATTCTGCTGGCTCTTACAGGAATGATGCTGAAGTTTGCACACATGGACTGGGCCAAATTCCTGGTCCGGATTCTTGGTGGGGTTCAGACCGCCGGTGTCCTTCACCGCATCGGGGCTGTGATTACCTTCGGCTATTTTGGCTTTCATATCACCAATCTGATCAGGATAAAAAGGAGAAAACGTCTGTCACTGACCCAATTCATCTTCGGCAAAAACTCCCTGTGGTTTAATAAGCAGGATGTGAAGGATTTTGTTGCCACCATCAAGTGGTTTATGGGAAAAGGGCCAAGACCAAATTATGGAAGATGGACCTACTGGGAGAAGTTTGACTACCTGGCGGTATTCTGGGGAGTGGCCATCATTGGTTTCAGTGGACTTGTACTCTGGTTCCCTGTCTTTTTTACAAGGTTCTTCCCCGGTTGGGTGATTAATCTCTCACAGATTATACATAGCGATGAGGCTTTACTCGCCGTTGGCTTCATATTCACCATCCACTTCTTCAATACACACTTCAGGCCTGAGGCCTTCCCCATGGACACAGTGATCTTCACCGGACATATGCCGCTGGAACACTTTAAACATGAAAGGCCCCGCGAGTACCAGGAGCTGTTAGATGCAGGAAAGCTGGAAGAAGCAATAGTCGAGAAACACTATTCAAAGGAGAACATGCGACTGGTACGAACATTCGGATTTCTCGCACTTGGTATCGGAGTGATCCTGATCTTATTAATCATCTACACCTTCATTACCGGCGGAGGGCATTAAAAGAGCAAAGTCAGAATTTAATCTAACAGCGCTTGAAGCCTATTCAAGCGCTGTTGTATTTTCAAGGAGTACCTCATAGCTGTATCCATAACCGAAGTCAAGATTCAAAGCCAGAACTCCTTCTACGGTAACAACACTGCCAAGCTCGAAACTTTCATCTGAAGTAAGCGTAAGGTCAAATTTTCCGTCAAATTCAGTCCCATCCTGGAGATGGACCCAGTTTTTATTCATTATCTCAGGATTGAACTTAACAACCTCGCCCCTCACCTGAATCGTTTTTCCCTCATAGGACTCCGGATCAGCATAGATGGCCGAAATGGTAAGCACACCTTCTACCTTCTCAATGGCAACATCCGATTTTTCAATTACGGTTTGACTACCTGGTGTAAGTTCCTGGACATACGGACTTTCACTCTCTTCTGAGAACAAGGCCTCAAGGAAAATGACCTTTTCAAAGGTCCTGTCAAGGTCCTTGCTGTAAAAATCCTCCATTAGCATCCCTCCCTGGTATTTATATTTCTCACCGGGCTGAGCTTGCATTGAAGGAGCTGCCACCCAGTATTCTGGTCCTTTTCCTTTTACCAGCAGATAAGTATAAGCAGCCACCTGTTCAACATCTTTAACTGTAACAGTAGTAAACTCGCTTGCTGATTGATTTCCGCAGGCTGCTAATAGCAAAATCATCCCGCTAATCATCACATTCCTGAAATTCATATTACTTTGATTTTTATTTGTTTTCAATATTTCCCCAAAGAAAAGAAAAATCCCCAGGTTCAACGAACCGGGGGATTCCATTCTGAACTATAATTTCTGACGATCCTATTTTTGAGTAGGATTGGGGTGTGCAATTGCAGCAGCCTTTTCAGTATAATTAAAGGGCTTATAGGTAGGACTTTCCTCGTTGTGGCAGGTCTTACACACTTCTTCGGTGGGCAGAGTCATACCCTTTGCAAGGGCCGCTTCCTGGTTTTTCATAACTGAAGAACTTTTGTATGAGCTTCCGGGCCCATGACAGGATTCGCAGGAAACACCTTCTGACGACTTAAGTCCGGCAGCCAGTTTCGAATCAATATGTCCCATGGTGGAGTGACACTTTACACAGGCAGCATCGGTTGTGGGATCTGCAATACCCATTTCGGTGGCAATTTTCTTGGATTCATCGCTGGCAAGGGTCTTCATGGCATTTGCATGAGGTCCTTTTAACCAGATATTGTATTGCTCTCCCTTGGCTGGTTTGATGTGACACATCTTACACTTGGCAGCTCCGATGTACTTGAAAGTCTGGGCTTGCAATGCACCTGCTGCAAAGATTGCAAGGACCACTACGACTAAAAATTTCTTTGATGACATAGCTATAAATTTTTTGTTAACTGTATTGATAGTATAAAAATATCTTTTTCCTGAAAACCTAAGTTCAAAATCCGGACCATTTTTAGATAAGAGGCACAATTAAGACTCAAACTAAATTCCTAAATCCTCCTGGTGTCCTTCAAAACGGCAAAAAAAAAGGCTGTCCCATGATGGGACAGCCTCACTTTTAAGGGTTTCAGGAATACTTTTATTGTCTTCCCTTATTTGGTAGAAGTGACATAGTCATAACCCCAAATGTGACTTTCTGACCACTGTGAAGATGGCATGTCGTCGTAAATCATTGAATTGGCACCAAATTTCAGCGTCTTGGCATCATAACCCATTACCCTGAGGTAAGAAGCCAGGTTGGCACTGGTCTGTCCTGTATAGCAATAAACCACAATGGTCTTATCGGTGGGCAGAGTTTTCAGATAGGTGTCAAGGCCTATGCTTTCCTTAGGTGTGTACTGCATTGCTCCCTCAATATGACCTGGATCCAGATAATGAGCCTCTTTCCAGTAGTTAAAAATGTAATATCCGTCCAGGTTTGCATAAACCTCAGCAGCTGTAATAGCAGCAGCACCAAAGCCTTCGGCCAGAACCACATCAATCCTTGCATCCATGATGGCAGCACCCTCAGTTTCACCGGTATTCAGGACGGGAAGAGCACCTTCAGGTCCTTTGGGATAGTCCACGGTCTTAAACAATGCGGAATACATATTGCTTGTTTTTCCGCTCCAGGAATCAAAATCGGCATTCCATGAGCTCATTCCCCATTTCATGGAGAATACATTGTCATAGCCGGAGATTCTGCAAAGGTTGGTAATCCATGCAGCAGACTGCCCCGTATAGCATACAATAGCAACCTTATCATAAGCTGTTACATCCATGCCATCCAGATGAGAAAGTACATCAGTAAGAGCAACGTTCACAGCACCTTCGATATGACCGCTTGCATAGGCATCAGCTAAGCGAACATCGATAATATAGACACCATTCTGAACAGGCATCAAGGCTTTTACACCATCGGCCACAACATAAGCGCCCATAGCGGTATTGGCATAATCACCTCCACCATCAGGGGATTCAAGGTATTCGGCCAGCACCTGCGCTTCATTAATAGGATCGTCATCGTCGTTGCATGATACAGCAAAAAAGGCTAAAAAGAGGATGGATAACATCCAGAGTTTTGTAATTTTCATAGTCATTGTATTGATTGGTTTAACAAATTAATAATTCTTATTTCTCTTATTTGAACCAGTGGGAAGGAAGCTCATCATCCATTGTGATAGATTCTGTTGCCGACATCTCCCAGTCCAGTAAATCTTCTTTTAACAGGTAAAGGCTCTTGTTAACCAGGGAGTCGCCATCTTTCCAGATATGACAGTTCTGACTGCAGGAACCCGTCTCACTGGTTCGGTCGGTCCACCTTAGTATATTATGGGGCGTTGTATAGTTATATGTGGGGAATTCATCAAAATTACTATAGGCGAGTTCCTCATCGTAACCGGTCCAGTTATCCGGATGGGCCAGGGTACGGCGAACCAGGGCAAGCTCATACTTATCCTTTACATCTGGTATTGGATTTTTAGCAATCTTAAAACCTAAATAAGGCCCGTACTCCGCATGACCATCCTTAATGTGACAGGCACCGCAGTTATTATAATCCTGTGAATGGCAAACCTGGCAGTTAAAGTCCTCAAAGTGTTTGGAGTGGTAAGAATTACTTTCGTTCAGGTTTGGATGACACTGCTCGCACTGGGGCAGTTCAGTATATTCATAGCGCTGTTCAGCCGGCTCACCTGTACCATGCAATTCATGACCATCGTGGCAGTCAAGGCACTCTTTTCCTGCCTTAGTAAGGTGCACATCCGGCACAGTTCCAGGTGCTACTCCAAGGTAGGCATGCCCTCCCCTTGAGCTGTGACATACTACACAGCCATTTATCATATCAGGGGTTTTAATAAAATCATGCCCGGCTTTAAGTCCGCCTCCGCCTGCAATGGGACGAATTATATGACAGTTTCCACATGTTCCATGGCACTGCGCACACTTAACATTATAGCCATCAATCTGGTGTTGTGGCAGCTGATCAAAATCCTCAGGGCCATCCAGACCGGCTCTCATGGTTACTTTCCTTTTTTGCCCTGTGCCATTGTGCAGGCTGGAGGCAAAGGTTCCGGTAATTTCATCGTGACACTGTCCGCAGTTATCTTCATAGAACATTGAAGGAGCTGAAATCCAGTCGCCCGAATGAGCTGTATATTTATCTCCGGTATCACCCACACCTCCGTGGCAGTTGGTACAACCAATACCATAATGCCCGGATGCTTTGAATGATTCATAACCATCTCCCCCCAGGTAAACCCTGTCGTAGGGTTCATATTCCGGGGCTGTCCCACCGCAACCTGCAGGAGGAGGTGTGGTATCCGGATCGTGAACTTCAATCAGTCTTTCATAATCGGTGTGACATCCTTCGCAGGAATTGGCCGTCACTGCGCCACTGCCACTTCCGGGAATAGAATAGTTTGCACATCCTGCAATCATCCATGCCATTATAAGGCAAACACCCAGAAAGCCAGCTCCTCTTTTCAACTTCATTTCTCTAATGCTCATATCCTATGATTTTTTTGTTCAGACAGTTACACTTCCGAACTACGTAATATGCTCTTTTTAAACACCTTCCATTCTTACGCAAGCCTTATAATATCAGGTGTTTCACTCGCTGTAAAGATTGGATAATCAAGCGACTTGACAAAACAATTCAGGCTGCTGTGAATCTTTTAACAGATTGATCTAAACCAAGCAAAGCATTGATCTAAATCAATGTTTTCCATGATAGTTTACTATCTTTGAAAAATTAATCGAAGAGAAATTGAATCTATGACCGAATTTACCGGATGTACACTGAGTGCCCATCAATGTGTCTGTTTCGAGAAACTCAGCAAGGAAGAGCATGATTTCCTTGATGCCAACTCCGTTTGGATCAACTACAAGCGTGGCGAGATGATTTGCAAACAGGGTAGTTTTGTTTCGCATGTAATGTACATGGAGAAAGGTCTGGGCAAGGTATTCCTTGAAGATGGAAACAATTCCCTGGTACTCAGGATCATTCCTGACGGCAACTTCCTGGGACTGGCAGCTATCTCTGAAGACCTTATCACCTTCCCATACTCAGGGATGGCCTATATAGAATGTAAAATCCGGCAGATCGACATTAAGGCATTCAGACAACTGATGCATCAAAATACCGATTTTTCCAAGGAGGTGATCGACATCCTCAGCTCCAATAGTGTTCAGATCTATGGCCGTTTTTTCTGCCTCACCCATAAACAGGCATTTGGACGTCTTGCTGACATCCTGATTTGCTTGTCCGACCGCATCTTTAAGAATACCGAGTTCACT
>JAOZLK010000204.1 GCA_029934875.1 Bacteroidales bacterium
GTGATGATGCCAGAAATGGATGGTATGGAATTCAGCAAGAATGTGAAAGAAAACCTCAACACTTCACACATACCCGTCATACTATTAACTGCAAAAACTGACATTGAATCCCAGATCTCCGGTTTAAAATCAGGTGCTGATGACTATATCACAAAACCCTTTAACTCCCAGATCCTCATAGAGAAGATCAATAATTTGATCCTCTCAAGAGAAAGATTGTGGGAGAGATTCAATAAACAGGTTGTGTTTGATCCTGGAGAGCTCACCCCCAACTCTTTAGATATTAAGCTTCTGAATAAAGTAAAGGAAGTGGTTGAAATACACCTTTCAAATCCTGATCTGGATGTTTTTCTGTTTGCTCAGGAGGTTGGGATGAGCAAAAGCATTCTATATGAAAAGCTGAAAAGCCTGACCGGAAAAACCATCAACGAATTCATTTCATCCATACGGCTTAAAAAAGCAGCTGAGCTCATTCTGGTAGGAGAATTGAACCTCTCGGAAATTAGCATGGAAGTTGGATACCTGGACCCAAACTACTTCAGTAAGTCTTTTAAGAAGCATTTTGGAGTGGTTCCCTCAAAATTCAATGGCGAATCGACCTTTGTAAACTAAACGCATCGAATTCTACAACCTTTAGGGCCCTGGCGGATTTTTCCTTTGATTTTCCTTGTTTTCGGGAAGATATTACTCTCACCAGGGGTGCAACATAGCTTAAATTGCAGTCAGATTCATTGCCAACATTCAAACCTTGAACTAACTAAAATCTGCTACTATAATGGACAATATGATTCATTCCAGGCTACCCCGGTTCATACTTCTTGCTTTAATTATGATCCTTTCTACGGGCCTGCAGTTACAAACTGCGTTCGGACAGAGAAGTATCAGTGGAAAAGTCAGCGATGAGAACGACAATGGATTACTGGGTACAACCGTTGCCATTAAAGGAATAGCCGAGGGAACCATTACGGATGGAAGCGGCAATTATTCCCTTGAGGTCCAGGATACCGGCACAGTGCTGGTGTTTACTTTCGTGGGATACACGACACAGGAGATTAAGGTGGGCAACCTTACTGAAATTAATGTGCAGATGATACCTCAGGTCATGTCTTTGGACCAAGTAGTTGTGGTCGGTTATGGCACCCAGCGGAAAAGAGATATTACAGGTGCAATAGGCATCGCTGATACAGAAATATTGAGCAAAAGCGAATCTACCAACATTTCGGACCGATTGCAGGGCCTTATACCAGGAGTGACGGTCGTCAGCAGCGGCGAACCCGGATCAATCGGCAATATAAGAATAAGGGGTAATGTGTTCACCGGCGTGGATGGCGATGAAGGGGCAAACCAGCCTCTGTTTGTGATTGACGGGGTTCAGACTGATGACAACAATTTCCTCAACCCAAACGATATTGAATCCGTTCAGGTGCTGAAAGATGCATCCTCCAGTGCCATTTATGGTTCCAGGGCTGCCAACGGTGTAATCATCATTACCACCAAAAAAGGGAAAGCAGGTAAACCGGTCATAAACCTGAACACTTCATTCGGTATTCAGCAGATACCTAATCAGATCGAACTTGCAAATACCGAGCAATGGGCCGGTATCAACAGGGCCATTTATGCGGGTGGACAAGCGGACCTGTATGCAGATACATCCTCAACGGGTCTTTATGATCCTAACCGCTACACAGACTGGCAGAAGGAGATGACCAAAAATGCACCAATAAGGGATCTGAACCTGAGTATATCAGGAGGCAATGAAAGGAGTAATATCTATTTCTCTTTTAACAATACCCGACAAGAGGGAGTAATCGGAGATCCGCTTTTTGAAAGAATTAACGCAAGGATAAACTCGGAAATAAAGCTGGGCGATAGATTGACCATTGGGCAAAATCTGACAGTCGGTAAGACAATTCTATCGCAGGATAATAGTTCTTTAGGGTCCATTTATGAAATGCTGCCAGTGGTTTCGGTTTATGATGAGAATAATCAAAGTGGCTACGGTTATGGGGACGATACCCGGGCACGCACATATGCATCAAATCCAAGAGCGATTCAGGACCTGATATTTAATCAGACCACTGGTCATCATCTTCTCGGAAATGCCTTTCTCAAATTCAAAATATTGAAGGGATTGGAGTACGAACTTAACGGAAGCTATGATCTCGAAATAGAACATACAAAACGATACAATGAGCAGGGACAGATCGCATGGCTTACTACCCTGCCATCCGGACTGCAAGAGATGGATAACGAAGTACATTCCTATTTCATTGAACACAAACTTCTATATCAAAATACCATTGGAAAACACACCTTCTCTGCAATGGCTTCTTATGTGGGACAACAAGAAAGCGGCCGATTACATTATACTGGCATTACCGGGGGTTACACATTCGATGGGAAGAACTATTGGGTCATAGATGCATCTACCGCTCCAATCACCAGTTACAGTAATTCAGGAAGCGAATTTACCTATGCAATTGAATCCTACCTTGGAAGGATTACCTACGATTATAATAATAGGTATTTACTTAATTTAATGGTGAGGCATGATGGTTCTTCAAGATTCCTGAAGGATGTACGGTGGGGTACTTTCCCATCCATATCGGGTGGATGGATCGTGTCCAATGAGAATTTCTTTTCATCTGGGTCGGCATTCAGCTTTTTAAAGATTAGAGCAGGATATGGCATGGTGGGGAACGCCACAGGATCAAACTATATTTATCAATCGGAACTAATCCTGCGATCAATTGGTGGAGTAAATTACAACCTTGCACCAGCTGGGAACGCAGTGCTTGGCGCCACCAGGGGGAAGCTGGCAAACACTTTCATACAATGGGAAAAGCTTCAGGAACTGAATATTGGAGCCGATATCCGCATGTTCTCTTCCCGGCTCGAGATCGTCTTCGACTATTTTAACGGAAGAACCTACGACCTGATCTATAGCAGGCCTTTGCCCCCTTCAGTGGGTGCAGAGCAGAGTTCCATTATAGAGAACAATGCCGGAATCAAAAGAAATGGCTGGGAACTTTCTGCCAGTTTCTCGGACCAGGCAGGCGATTTCACCTATGAGATAGGCGGAAATATCTCGTACTTGTACAGCAGTCTAAACGAATTGTCCAACGATCCCTATATCAGTGACACAGATGATGCTAATTTCATAAAAACCAGGTCCTTCCTGAATGAACCCCTTGGACAGTATTTCCTGTTTGAAATGGATGGGATCTATACCCAAGGGGATATCGATGCCCTGCCTGAAGGATTTACAGTGTATAATCAGGTCCCGGTGGTAGGAGATGCACAGTTTATTGATCATGGTTCTGATCCAGAGGGAGAATTTGCAGGAGAACCGGATGGTAAAATCAATGAATTTGACAGAATACCCTATGGGAATGTTTACCCAATGCATTATGGTTTTAGTCTCAATGCCTCTTATAAATCCTTCGATTTTACAGTATTCTTCCAGGGTGTAACCGAGTGGGATGTGTATAATTCTTGGTATGAACAATTAATTACCAATGATTTTTCCAATTACCCGGCCGATTATGATCCCTATCTCGATGGAGAAGGAACTGACCCAAGAGCGGTCTTTGGCTTTTCTCACTTCAGCAAATTACCCAGTACCCGTTATCTCGAGAACGGTGCTTATTTGCGACTGAAGAACCTTCAGATTGGGTATAACATTCCACTAAAAAAAGTAACTAATTTCAAAGTCTATGTGAGTGGACAGAACCTTTTCACCCTGACAAAATACAAGGGTCTTGATCCGGAGGTTGAAGGTTTCATGTTTTCCCCTGGAGTCGATCCTCAAAGTTTTCCAAACCTGCGCATACTAAGTGTGGGACTAACACTTTCGTTTTAACTAGAAAAACAGATGGAAATGAAAAATATCAGACTTTACCTACCTATTCTGTCTCTGATTTTGCTGGTCTCTTGCATGGAGCTGGACCAGTTTAATCCGAATGCACCCACCGTTGAATCCTTCTGGAAAACCGAAGCTGATCTGTATACGGGATTGATGGGAGCCTATGCCCAGCTTCAGGATGACTATTATGGGGGAGGTGACATTAATGCGGTATGCCTGACCATGTCTGATATGGGCACCGTTACACGGAAGAGCGGTGAGTTATACAATGTGGCACGGTTCATCGAGGAACCCTGGGAGTTTTACTGGTGGCAGAACTCCTACAAGCTAATCTCACGTGCTTACCAGGTGATCGACAGGTCAGGTGCCATTGGAGACACTGAAAACATAAGGGCCATAGTAGGCGAGGCACAATTTCTGGTAGCCCTGGCATATTACAATCTTGTTCAGATGTTCGGGTATCACATTGCATATGTAGATAAGGAGCTGGGGGCAGGGGATGATCCTGCACCCAGAGGAAATAGCCTGAGCATCACCGGACTGATGGAAAATCTTTTGCTGGAAGCTATTCCCGTTCTGCCATTAGCCTCGGAATACCCGCTGGACCAATACGCACGAGTCACCAAGGGAGCGGCGCAATCCTTACTGGGAAAATTATACATGCAGACCCACCAGTATGAATTGGCCAGTGAGCAATTCATGGCTGTAATTGAATCCGGGCAATACAGATTGCTGGCAAATTTCGCAGACAATTTTATAAATGATGGAGTCACCCTCAATGAAGAAGCCATCTTCCTGGTGAATTTTACCCTGAATGGCCCCCAGGGTGAAGACGATGAGAATAGCAGGCACCGGTCCTACGGGATAAGGGAAATGTCGGGTATAGGAATATTCTCGGACATTGCCCCCACTCCATTTATTTTTGAGTCGTTTTTAAAGGAGAGGGATGTGGATGGGAATTTTGATCCCAGAATGGATATTACCCTTTTCAATGACAGCACTTCAAGGTTGTTTTATAACCTTACCTACGAAGAGTGGAGGTATTTCGGAACGCTTGATCTGCTTTACGATAAGAACATCACCACCTCCTTCATGAAGTATTCAGAACAGGAAGGGCTTGAGATTTCCGGGGATACCGTTGTAACCGAAAAATTTAAAATCGGGCAGACCGACTTCTTGGTGATTCGATACGCGGATATACTACTTCTCCAGGCAGAAGCGCTGAATGAAATCCATAACGGCCCTGATGCAGCTGATGAACTGGGCAATACAGCCTATGAGTATGTAGACATGGTTCGCGAGCGCTCAAACATGTTTCCCTTATCGATCGCAAAGCCAGGTCTGAGCCCTAGCGAGTTCCTGACCCAGCTGCAGCATGAGCGCGTGGTCGAACTGGCAGAAGAATGCGTCCGGTATTTTGATCTGCGACGCTGGGGATTGTATAACAACAACAACAATACGAACGACACAGATTTCGAGACCTGGACATCAGAGGACCGATGGGCCAATATACCCCTCGAAGAACGGGAGGTAAATCCCAATTTAACCTCTAATCCCGGTTACTAAGCTTTTAGTAAGATATTCCTTTTTATTCGGAAGAAACTACTATCGACCGGAACAGACAGATTCTAATTTTACAGGAGAAGTTAACCAAACAGAGCTAATACTCATTTAAAAAGAAACATTATGAAAAAGATTTTTACACTAGTCTTAGTATTTGCAGGTGCTTTTGCACTGCTGGCACAAAATCCCTACGTGAATGCGGCGAAGACAGGACTCGCCAACAGCTTTGATACGGAAGCGGATGTTCTGAATGACTATGTCGGGGTAGGATGGCAATTCAACGAGATTGGTACCGAAGGGGATACGGCCGCTATTTCATGGGTGGATGGAGCCATGAAAATCGAGGCAAAGTATGATTGGGACTACGCCATGGCCAAATTCCTGATCAGTCCTGATCTCATGGAGACCATTGATATCTCCAATAAGATCCATATCTCTTTCAAATACAAAAACCTCACTCCCACAGACATTGCGCTTGTTGCCAGCTTCAGGAACAATACGGGCGACGGAGAGTTGCTATACGGAGGCGAGATCTGGCTGGAAGGAGAAGATCTGACCTACGGTTCTTCTGAATGGCTGACCATTGACATGGACTTTGCCATTGAAGACGTGAATATTGACAAAGTAGCACTGCTCGAAATCGGATTTGACGGAATCGGAAATGGAAGTGTGCTCATCGATGACGTTGAATTCGGGGATTATACGGTCGCATCCGGCAACCCTTATGTCAATGCAGCAAGGACGGGCCTTGCCAATAGTTTCGATACGGAAGAGGATGTAATGAACGACTATGTGGCTGTTGGATGGCAATTCAACGAGATAGGTACCGAAGGGGATACCGCTGCTATATCCTGGGTAGACGGAGCCATGAAAATCGAGGCCAAATATGAATGGGATTACGCCATGGCTAAATTCCTGATCAGTACCGATCTCATGGAAACCATTGATATTTCCAACAATATCCATATCAATTTCAAGTACAAGAACCTCGCTCCGGCAGACATTGCACTTGTGGCCAGTTTCAGAAATAATACAGGTGACGGAGAGCTCTTATACGGAGGGGAAATCTGGCTCGAAGGAGGAGATCTGGTGTATGAATCAGATGAATGGAATACCATCGACATGGATTTCGCCATCGAAGATGTGAACATTAATAAAGTGGCTTTGCTCGAAATCGGAATTGATGGGATTGGAAATGGAAGTGTTCTTATCGATGATGTTGTCTTCGGAGATATTGTTGTTTCAACGGAAAAAATCAATACCTACAATTCGGGTATTCAGGTTTACCCGAATCCGGCCAACAATTACATCCGGATCAGGAATGCAGGTCCCGTTTTTGATGTTTCAATCTTTAATACGGTTGGTCAGCACATCATGTATGTTAAAAACCAGGAGCAGGTTGATATCAGCTCACTGGACGGCGGATTGTATTTTGTGCAGGTTGCCAGAGAGGGTGAGAGAGAAACCTTTAAGGTATTAGTTAAGTAGTAGTTTCGAGGTTGTTAGAAAAAATGCCTCCACTGGGAGGCATTTTTTCTATGCATCTGGTTTAGTTGTTTAGAAGATATTCGCAAAGGTGAGCTATCGATCACTGGTTATCCTTGTTGCTCTGTTTGCCTTTTCTTTATATACCAAATCATAGACTTTCAATTAAATAATCCTGAAATGAAGCATTCTATATGCAGGATCACCCTCATCCTATTCATACTTACCATGGGTCTGCAGGTCTCGGCCCTGGAACCCTTGCGAGCTTATTACACAAAGATACACAGGGGAGAATCCTGGGAAAAAGAATCCAGAACTACCGAACATGCAGATATCGTCGTTGAACTGGAGTCCGGAAAACTGCTGTTCTGGAGGGGGACCAGCTATCTCCCAGTATGGGAAACGGAAGATGGTGCCTGGAGCGTGGATGAAATCATTGGTAGGAAAGGGGATGGTTCGGCATCCCGCCCGGATGATCACAATACCTTCTCCAGCGTAAGAATCATCGAATCGGGGAAGGAGAGGGTGTGGATCAACTGGCGCTACCTTCCCGAGTTCTCACCTGGAAACCCCAAAAGGGAGGTAAACCACCTGAACTTTGTGGAGGAAGATTTTATCATTTACCCCGATGG
>JAOZLK010000205.1 GCA_029934875.1 Bacteroidales bacterium
ACTTGGTTTGCTGGACAGCCAGCCAGCTTGCAGGGCTGGATCCTCATACCGGATCTGTGTACTGGAGCATCCCCCTTGAGCCACTTAAAATGAACATGTCCATATCCGATCCGGTGTACGAGGCTCCCTATCTCTTCCTCAGTGCTTTTTTTGATGGCTCCTACCTGCTGGAGCTGGATCAGCAATCCACATCAGCCAAACTTGTCTATCACCGTATTGGAAGCAACGAAAGAAATACTAAAGCCCTTCATTGTTGCATCTCGACTCCCATGATCAGGGGAGACCATGTATACGGGATTGGGTCCTATGGAGAGGCTCGCTGTCTTGATCTGAAGAGCGGGGAGCGCATATGGGAGAACCTTAGCCTGGTTGCACCGGAACGATGGGCAAACGTGCACCTTGTAAACCAGGGAAGTCAAACCTGGGGCTTTAACGAAACAGGAGAATTATTGCTCGGAAAATTTACTCCTGAGGGCTATCTTGACCAGGGCAGGGTAAGGTTAATCGACCCGGTAAAAATCTCTCCCAACCCCAGGAACGGTGTCAACTGGGCCCACCCGGCATTTTCGGGCTCTTATGTTTTTGTCAGGAGTGATTCCAGACTCATCTGCATTCAGATAGGAACACCCTGAAAAAGACCTCTATTCGCATTCATTCCAAATGCAAAAATGTATAGTTTTAGCACTACTAAACACTAAAACTACAGCACCATATGAGCGGTTTTTTCGGAGCAATCTCCAAGCAGGATTGTGTTTACGACGTCTTTTACGGCACCGACTACCATTCCCATCTGGGAACCAAAAGGGCAGGCATGGTTTTCTACAACAAAGAAGAGGGATTCAGAAGATCCATCCACAGCCTGGAAAACGGTTATTTCCGAAGCAAATTTGAACCGGACCTGGAAGACTTCCAGGGAAACAGTGGCCTTGGCATCATCAGTGATACCGATCCGCAACCCATCCTGTTCAATTCTCATATGGGCAGATTTGCCATTTCGACGGTTTGTCGCATGGTGAATATGGCAGAGCTTGAGCGCTACTTCCTGGATAAAAAGAGTCACTTTACAGAGAACTTCCAGGGAAATGTGAACCCCACCGAGGTGGTGGCCAACCTGGTATGTGAAGAAGATGATTTCGTGGCGGGGATTGAGCGTGTGCACGAGCAGGTCAAGGGATCCTGCACACTGGTGATCCTTACCTCCGACAGGCTTATTGCTGCAAGGGACAGGCTGGGAAGAACCACGGCCATAATCGGAAAAAAGGACGGGGCCTATGCAGTGGCTTCAGAGACCTGTGCTTTTCCCAACACGGGCTACGAAATTGAATACTACCTGGGGCCTGGTGAAATTGTTGAGATCACAGCCGATGGATACAAGGTTTTAAAACCGGCCGGAGAGCAGATGCAGGTTTGCTCCTTCCTCTGGGTATACTACGGTTACCCGCCCTCCTACTACGAAGGCATCAACGTGGATGAGGTTCGATATCGTTGCGGAGCCAGCCTGGCCAAAAAAGATACTGTAGAAGCTGACTTTGTATGCGGGATACCCGATTCGGGAGTCGGACACGCCATCGGCTACGGAAATGAAAAGGGACTGGCCTACAAAAGGGCCTATTCAAAATATACCCCAACCTGGCCCAGGAGCTTCATGCCCCAGAACCAGGATATGCGCGAATTGGTTGCCAAGATGAAACTGATCCCAAACAAGGCAATGATCGAGGGAAAAAAGATGGTGTTCCTCGACGACTCCATCGTAAGGGGAACCCAGTTGAAAGACAACACAGCCGATCTGAGAAATGCCGGGGCAAAGGAGGTACACATGCGTATCGCCTGTCCGCCCCTTACCTTCCCCTGCAACTTCCTGAACTTTTCCCAGAGCCGTTCCACCATGGAACTGGCCACCCGCAAAGCAATTAAACAGCTGGAGGGTGAGGAAAAAGACCTTGAAACCTATGCAGATCCTTCCAGCGACAAGTACAGGGCCATGGTTGAGCAGATTGCAAAGAACCTGGGTATCGATTCCCTTATCTACCAGGACCTGAACGATCTGGTGGAAGCCATCGGGCTGCCCAAGGAGAAGCTCTGCACCCATTGTTGGGATGGCACGAGCTACTTTTGATTCTTGTGTCTGATTGAGATAGAATCCTTATCTTGCAGGGGAACTCAAAACCATAAACCATGACTCCTACGCGTACTTTTGATCTGCTGGAAAGATTCACAACGAAGTTTCCCGGGCACAAGGCCCTGGCCGAAAAAACACAAGGGAACTGGGAATTTTATACCTCCGAGCAGTACAACGAGACTGCCCACCATTTCGCACTGGGACTCCTGGAGCTGGGTTTTAAAAAAGGAGATAAGATTGTCACAGTCACCAACAACAGGCCCCAGTGGAATTTCGCCGACATGGGAATGGCCATGATCGGAGTGGTTCACGTACCGGTTTACACCTCCATGATTGCCGAGGAATACGCTTACGTCATTGAGCATTCCGATGCCTCCATGGTCATTGTTTCTGATAAAAAGCTCTATGATCTCATCCATCCTGAGGCCAGGAAGCTAAAAGGGGTAAAACACTTTTATACCTTCGATGACATTAAAGGAGCCATGAGCTGGAAGGAGATTACAAAGCTCGGAAAGAAGGCAAATTCAGAGACCAGGGAAAAGCTCGAGGACATTAAACATGCCATCGGTCCTAAGGAACTTGTTTCCATCATTTATACCTCCGGAACCACGGGTCAGTCCAAAGGAGTGATGCTTTCCCATGAGAACCTGGTGCAGAACTTCCTGAAAGCATCGGAAGTTTTCCAGCTCAATGAAGAAGATCGTTACCTGGCCATCATCCCGGTATGCCACGTGGGTGGAAGGATGGGCAACTACCAGACCCAATACTCGGGTGCCTGTGTCTACTATGCGGAGAATATGGGCACCATTGCTGTCAACCTGAAGGAAATCCAGGCCACGGGCTTTGATGCCGTTCCAAGGATCCTGGAAAAGATCTTTGATAGCGTGATGGCCAAGGGGCGCGGTCTGACGGGGATGAAGAAGAAAATCTTTTTCTGGGCAGTCGACCTGGGATTCAAATACAATCCACATGGCGAAAACGGGTGGCTATATGAGAGGAAACTGAAAATCGCTGACAAGCTGATCTTCAGCAAGTGGAGAGCAGCGCTGGGTGGACATGCGAAAATGGTGGGTTGCGGGGGTGCGGCCCTTCAGCCTCGACTGGAAAGGGTTTTCTGGGCCAGCGGATTGAAAATCATCAACATGTATGGCCTGACCGAAACCTCACCTATCATTACCATTAACCGTACCGAAAAAGGATTCTGCAAACTGGGGAGCGTGGGAACTGTAATAGATGGGGTGGATCTGAAGATTGCGGATGACGGCGAAGTTCTTTGCAAAGGCCATTGTGTTATGATGGGCTACTATAAAGACGAAGCCCAGACAAAATCGGTCTTTGATGAAGAAGGATGGTTTCATACGGGCGATGTGGGTCACCTGGAAGAGGGTAAATTCCTGTATATTACCGACCGTAAAAAGGAAATTTTCAAGCTCTCCAGCGGAAAGTTCGTGGCTCCTCAGCTCATCGAGAACCGCCTTAAGGAATCGGCCTTCATCGACCAGGTTATGGTGGTTGGAGAACACCAGAAATTTGCCTCAGCCCTGCTGGTACCCGACTTCAAGTACCTGAAAGAATGGAGGGCCCAGCAGAAACTGGTTAACGGTAAAAGCAACCAGGAGCTCATTGCTCAGCCCGAGGTTAATGCCGCCATCAACGAGGAAATCAAAAGGATCAACAAGAGCCTGCAGGAATGGGAACGGATAAGCCGAAGCCGGCTCGTCGCCGAGGAATGGTCCCCTGCAAGTGGTGAGTTATCAGCCAGCCTGAAGTTAAAAAGGAAGGTGGTGGCTCAGCGCTACGACGACCTGCTTAGCTCCATCTATCATAAAAAGGTCTGAGCACAAAACAGGGAATGAAAATAATCGAAGTCACCACCAAAGCGAGAAGACAGGACTTTCTTAAGGTCCCCAAACAACTATACAAGGACGAGGGTACCTGGGTTTGTCCTTTCGATAAGGAAATCGAATCCATATTCGACCCAAAAAAGAACGTGTACTTCAAACATGGAGTTGCCACCCGTTGGATCCTTCGGGATGAAAAGGGAAAACTCATTGGGCGAATTGCCGCCTTCATCGACCACCAGACCGCTCAAAAGCAGGAACAGCCCACTGGTGGAACAGGCTTTTTCGAGTGCATCAACAATCAGGATGCAGCCACAATACTCTTCGATACGGCAAGGGATTGGTTGAAACAACAAGGCATGGAGGCCATGGACGGACCCATTAATTTTGGGGAAACTGATAAGTTCTGGGGACTGCTGGTGGAAGGTTTTACCCATCCATCCTACGAGATTGCTTACAACTTCCCCTATTACCAGGACCTCTTTGAGAACTACGGTTTTCAAACCTACTTCAAACAGGAGGGCTTTCACCTGGATGTGACCAAACCCCTGCCGCCCCGCTTTCAGAAAATCGCGGAATGGATCTCTCTCAAACCCGACTACGAGTTCATGCATTTCGAGTGGAAGACCAGCGATAAATTCGTTCAGGATTTCGTGACAGTATTTAACGAGGCCTGGGCCTCATTCAAGGAGAACTTCGAACCCCTGGAAGTCTCTTACATCAAGAAAACCCTGCAAAAAGCAAAGGCCATACTCGACGAGGAGTTTGTCTGGATCGCATACAACAAGGGAAAGCCCATAGCCATCTACCTGATGTATCCCGACGTGAATCAGATCCTGAAACACCTCAACGGGAAGCTCAACCCACCGGCCATGTTAAAATTTCTCTACCTGAAAAAGAAGAAAACCATGACCCGTGCACGCGGTGTGCTCATGGGTGTGGTTCCTGCTTTCCAGGGCATGGGTGTGGAAGCAGCCATCATTCTTCAGCTGGTCAAGGTCTTTGAACGAAAATCACACTTCACCGAGATTGAGTTTTCCTGGGTGGGAGACTTCAATCCGAGGATGCGGAAGATCTTCATAGGCGTAGGATGTAAATCCGTAAAGCATTATATTACTTACCGCTACCTATTTGACCGGGACAAGCCCTATAAGCGATACCCGATCCCGGTAGAGGAAGAAAAACCAGGTAAAGCAAAAAAATGAACTACGATTTTATCATCATAGGTGGCGGACTCGGAGGTCTGACTGCAGGAGCCAAGCTGGCCAAAGACGGTAAAAAGGTATTGCTGCTTGAACAACACGACCGGCCCGGCGGATGCGCAACAACCTTCAAAAGAAAGGAGTTTACCATGGAGGTGGGCCTCCACGAAATGGAGGGGCTTTACCCCAGAGATCAGAAGTTGAAAATGTTTGAGGACCTGGGACTGCTTGAACGGGTTAATTTCCTGGCCCTTCCGGAATTCTATCGCTTTATAAACGGGCGACAGGACATTGTAATTCCCCACCAGGTGGAAGAAGTAAAAACCGTGTTAAAAAAGGCCTTTCCTGGTGAGGAAGAAGGCATTGACGCATATTTCTGGCACCTGGCCAATGCCAAAAGGGTAATGGTCTTGAACCGAAATCAGCCAGAGAAAAGCATTGGTCTTTTCCTGGACGAAATCATCAGCAACGAGGAGCTCAAACTGGTGCTCCTGGGCAACCTGGGATACTATCATGATGATCCATACACACTCTCATGGTATTACTATTTATCGGCCCAGAACAGCAACTATGGAGGAAGGGCAAATTACATCCAGGAAGGCTCACAAAAGCTATCCGATGCACTGGTGGATATTATCACCGAAAACGGCGGCGAAGTAAAACTTAAAAAGCTGGTCACCCGCATTGATTATAAAGGTAAGAAAGCGGTGGGTGTCACTTATCAGGATGCCCGGGGCAGGGATCCAAAAGAGGATTCCGCAAGGGCAGACGACATCATTGTAAATTCCTCCATCCCCAATCTTGCCGCAAGTCTGCTTTCCAAATCCGATGGCAAAGCCCTGGCCAGTCAGCTGTCCGGGCAAAATATCGGGGCCTCGCTTCTGACGGTCTATTATGGCTTCAAAAAATCGCTGAAAGAAGTGGGAAACAAACACTACGCCACCTTTATCTTCGATCCTTCCATAAAAACCCAGGCCGACATCCTTCCCAACAACAAGAGCGATTTCAGCACGCGCAGCTTCACCTTTGTAGATTACAGCCAGGTCGATTCAAAACTTGCACCAGAAGGCAAAAGCGTAGGCGCCGTTTGCGCAATCGACTACCCTGCCGACTGGGAGAACCTGAGCCGGGAAGAGTACCTTCGAATGAAAGCCGATGTGGCTGACATTTTTACCGGTCGCTGTGAGCAATTTATACCCGGCTTCCGCGATGCCGTGGAGTATGTGGAGGTTGCTACCTCACTGAGCGTGAAACGCTTCACCCTGAACCCTGGTGGAGCCGTTTATGGCTTCGCCCAAAACCCCAACCGATCGGCCGAATACCTAAAGGCCCTCCCGGAAAACATTCACATCGCCTCTGCCTGGGGTAAACTGGGCGGCGGCTTCTCCGGAGCCATCATCAACGGCTACAACACTGCCAAAGACCTGCTGAAAAGAGAGTAATCCCGGTACCTTAGACCTTAAAACTATTATACTTCTCTCCTACCAAGAAGTGCATCGTCGAGCAAGAAGAAGTGATGAGGAAGTAAATCTCATTGTTGCAATATTGCAACGCCAAATTCCAATTTCATTTTGGGATTTGCTGTGCTAATATCCACACCGGTAGTCCCACTATACGAGGCCGCCTCATTTCCAATATAATGGCCTGCAATCATGGAATAATTGGGGCTAACTTCGAATAATTGGAAATCTTCTCCATATTAACTCGCACTTCACATTTTTAAGTTGCTTTTCAAGCTTTGCTATTATCATTCGACTAACAAGAATAGGTTTATGATTTCTTACATAGACTTTGTAGTAGTAGTAGGGAAACCAATGCATTCGACCCAATCTATCTCCTTTTTCTAACCCAGAATGATGTTTTTCAATCCGAGTGATATCTTGAAATTGAAATCTTGAAATTACATCTCGTCTGGAGATTTCCATTATACCGTTTGGCTGGTCAATTTTCAAAGTCATTTCCCAATCGTGAAATAAGTAGTTCAATTCCAAAACCATTGGCGGTATTCCAGTAATGCAGATCCAAATAGTTGCGACAATTAACGCAAAAAAGAACGAGTCAGAATTGGCTGTAACGGTTAATATTGGTATAAAACCTGCAATAAAAACTATTGTCACAAATAAAGGCCATAGTATAGGTCTGGCCGAGGACCAAAATGTGAGCTTGTATATTTGACTATTGGTATCCATGTTGCATCCACCAGTTTACATCATTAACCCGATTGTAGAGTTCCATATACTTTTCTTTGATTTGAAAGTAAGCCTTCTCATAGAATGACAATGCAGGCCCGGCAATTGGAATAGGACTACCAAGAAATGTCAATCCCGCAACAAGGGTTGTTCCACTTAACCGGTAAATATA
>JAOZLK010000206.1:0-4302 GCA_029934875.1 Bacteroidales bacterium
GTTATGGGAAAGGGCAGAAGATACTAAATTTCATTTGTATCAATGTGGGGTATGGAATTGGATCAGGGATCATTGTTAACGGTGAACTGCTCACGGGGACTGACGGTTTTGCCGGAGAATTTGGACACATGACAATCGATAAGGATAGTGACATACAGTGTAGCTGTAAAAAGTACGGATGTCTGGAAGCGCTTGCTTCCGGTAAGGCCATTGCATTAACAGCACAGAGTCGCCTGGCGCGTGGGCAGAAGAGTATGTTGAATGAGTTATGTGAAGGAGACCATAGCAGTGTAACCACAAAAATGGTAGCTGAAGCGGCTAATCAGGGAGATGAACTGGCCCTGAACGTTTTTAAACGTGCCACGGAATACATTGGGATTGGGATAGCCAACCTGGTGAACCTCCTAAACCCGGAGATGATCGTAATTGGAGGAGGCGTCTCCATGGCCGGGGATATTTTCTTCGACAACATCAAAGAGGTGGTTGCTAACCATGTGATGCAGTCAGGTTCCAGAGAAGTGAATATTTATCCTGTGGCATACGGGGAGAACGCTGCCCTTATGGGAGCATTTGCACTGATTCTTAATAAAGTCCTGAACCTGGAGTTCGTTGCACAGGGTAGGGCTGTTGTATATACGGGTACGCCTGACTAGTTAACGATCCAGGTCCCGGCAGTAAATTGTATTCGTTGTTTTTGAGATTATCTGATCGACGATGAGATTATTGATCTTTATTAGCCTGTGTTACCTCCTGTCCTGTGTAAAAAAGCCAATTGAAGAAGGTCCGGGTACTGTAAAATGGATGGTCCCCACCGATCGCATAGGCTGGTGTTCACCTGCCATTGGGCCTGATGGAGCAGTATATATCGGGGACAACGAAGGAATTCTTTATGCCCTTTGGGATCACGATTCGACCTGGTCCTATAAATGGGAGCCCAGGAAAATTGATGAAGACCTGGGTGAGACCTGTCCGACAATCACTGGAAACGGGAAGCGGCTCTATATAGGATCCAATACCCGGCCGGCATCCATGTATTGTATCAATACTGAAGATGGGGCCATTCTTTGGAAATATACCCTGACGGAAAATAAAACCCTTTACGGGGGTGGTTTGATCTCTTCACCCGCACTGAGCCATGATGAAAAGACCATTTATTTCGGTTCAGGCCCCTGGGATTCGGACCTGGAGGTAGGACCCACCAGCTGGTTGGACGATCGTTTTTTCGCCCTGGAAGACAGGGGCGATTCCTGTAGAGTAAAGTGGATTTTTAAACCAGAAGACCCCACGGATGCTGTCCGTTTTTCATTCTTTGGTAATCCGGCTGTTGATAAGGACGGATCTATATATATTGGAACCTTTGGTGGATATTTATACAAACTCCGGGATGCTGGTGACCATTGTGAGGTACTGTGGAAGTATGCTTTTAGAAGACGGGTTGCTACCTCCTCAACGGAATACCAGGAGGTGTGGGGGTCACCAACACTCGGTCCTGATGGAACCGTATATATCACAACCAACGACTGGAGGCTTCATGCCTTTACCTCCAATGGAAAGAAGAAATGGCACTTTGAAACTGGTGGAGAAACCTGGACTACTCCGGTAATTGCAAATAACGGACTGTTGATCTTCGGTTCAGAAGACGGGCATGTGTATGGGATCAGGGATGAAGGCAACTCAGCAACTGAGGTATGGAGGTACCCGGAGAAAAGTTCTGAAACCTGGTGGGGTACTGCGGCCGTAGCAGAAGATGGTACGGTAGTGTTTGGCTCAGAAGCCACCAAATCCAGTGAAACGGGAATCTATTATGCCATTGATGAGAATGATGGCAGTTTCAAATGGAAGACACCCTCCCTTGGGATGGAGGCCAGGACACACCCCGCCATAGGAGATAATGGAACCATTTATGTCTCAGGTGGTGAAGGGAAGAATTTCTTTGCCATACAGGGGACTGCACCGCTGGCCGATTCTTTCTGGCCAAAAATGCAGAATAACAACAAGAATTCAGGAAAAAACTAAAAACTAGAACAGATGTATCTATTTAGACTATTTAATTTGCTGCTTATCCCTTTTTTATCCGCTACACCTGCCTTTACGCAGGCTCCTGAAATGCAATGGCACCAGGGGCAAGGAACTGATCTGGGTGAACATGTCCATGAAGGCATGCAGACCAGTGATGGAGGGTATATCGGGATCGGCCAGACCGATGAGCCAAAGGAAAAGGGATTTAATCTCCTTGTAGTTAAAACGGATTCGGAGGGTAAGCTTGAGTGGCAGAGGATCATTGGTACACCCCAAAAGGATGACGTTGGTTATTGTGTGGATGAAGTGGAGGATGGTTTCCTGATTGGGGGAGGCCTCTGGTCGGATGACCGACAAAAAAGGTACCTGTCTAAGCTTGACAGGAAAGGGGAGACCATGTGGGAGCACTATTATGATGGTCCGGGTAACGATGGCCTGCGCAGCATTGACATCAATACTGATGGGACCCTGGTTACCACTGGCTACAAAGGAGCTCCGCAGGGGGGATTTATTTTTATTTCCTTGGAATCGGAAGGATACATTATGAAAACCGATGGGGATGGGAATACCCTCTGGGAAAAAAAGATCTCTTCGCCCCAGGGGACAAAGGTGAGGTTGGATCATGACCAGAAGGGATATGTGATTGTCACCACCATCAATCTGGATGGAGATCGGAACGAGGCTGTCCTTTTACTCAAGTGTGATTCAGAGGGAAATGAATTCTGGAGCAAGCACTATGGCGGCGAAGATGGAGAACACTGTTATGATTTTGATCTCACCAGGGATGGTGGGTACATCTGCGGAGGGCACTCCCGCTCCTTTGGGGTGAATTGGGATTTCTACCTTTTGAAGATCAATGGTGAAGGTAAGGAGGAGTGGTATAAAACTTTTGGTCAGCCCAGGGGTTATGACCCGGAATGGATTCATGATGAAGCATATGGAGTCAGGCAAACCCCCGATGGAGGATATGTGATTGTGGGTGGAACCGGAGATGAATTTGAATACTCTGAAAAGGGACACCCCAGGGGCTCTTCCGATATCTGGCAGGTATACCTGGTAAAAACCGACGGGGAAGGCAACCTGGAGTGGGAAGGCGTCTACGGAAGTGCGACCGATAATGATGCCGGTGAATATATGGGATTAACATCCGATGGCGGCGTGATCATCTTTGTGGATGCCGATGATGTTGGGGATATGGAACCCAATAATTTTGGATTCATGAAAATAGGTCCCTTTTAAGCTAAAGGTGTTTTATGAAGAATTCTGAAGCCATTTCGATGGCCATATCTGTACCTTCATAAAACCCGTGATCTTCACCAGGGATCCACTTTAATTCAACGTGCACTCCAAACTCTTTGTACCTGTCATACAGATCCTGGGAGTTCTGAGGTTCAACGACATCATCATCTTCGCCATGTATCAGGAACATGGGAGCCGAGCTACTGGAAACATTCTCATAGGGTGAAAGCAGCCTGGCTTCCTCCGGAGATAATCCATACCGCGTTGCACTTTCAGACTGGCCATCAAGTTTGTTAGCAGGGGTAGCAAAGCCTACAGCAACCTTGATCTCGCTGGATACTACTGAATTACACCCATCTCCTTCCAGTTCAGGTACATTTCCGGTGGTAGCAAGCAGTGCCACCGCATGGGCTCCCGCTGAAGCACCAAGGGCACCGATCCGATCGGGATCAATTCCATATGCTTCTGCATTGGCCCTGACCCACCTCACAGCTGCTTTAGCATCATAGATGCACTCTTTGATTGTCACCGCAGGGATCTTCCTGTAATCAATGGTTACAGCTGCCAGCCCCTTGGATGCCAGATATTGGGCAAAAGGTTCAAACCAGATACGCCTGTTCACCACATAGCCACCCCCGTGCATGCAAACCACAATCGGGATGGGTTCGGACACAGGAGTTTTGGGGATGAAGAGATCAAGCTCCAATTTTTTGTTGGGATATTCCGCATAGACAAGGGACCTGTGCTCAATGACCTGGTTGGTGGAGAACTCAAAGATGGGCATGTTGGCATAAAGTTCATAGCTGAGAATGGTGAGCACTCTTTCCCATGCCTCCACGTCCTTGGTTTTCAGTAGGTTATTCTTCATGCAGAATTCAACAAATGGTTCCCCAAACTCTTCGGGATCCTCTTTACATTGGCTAACTCCAATGAAAAATTCCTGGCGGGCCTCCATGTACTCATCCGTTACCTCACTGATATACTGTTTTTCAGCTGCAAAGAAGCCGATATAGGGTTCATTCTCCTGAACACGTTTTAGAAAAT
>JAOZLK010000206.1:4312-7516 GCA_029934875.1 Bacteroidales bacterium
CCCTGTGGTATGATAAGATGATCCGAAATACTTTTTAGAAAATCCATATAGCCTCCATCGTCCTCCTGCACGCAGGAGGAAAAAAGGATAGCAAATAGACAGAATGCCATTACGGCGAAAAAAACAGGGACATAGACCTTCATTGGATACGGATTAAGTTTATAGGATGCTAATTCCATCATAAAGATAAAAAACAGCGAAGAAAAACATCAAATTAAGCCTTACTTAATTAACTTAAGAAAGAAAAAGTGTTATTTTTATTCCTGCAACGATCACCCGCATTGAAAACAAGAAGTTAACCTGAATGCTTCCAATGAAGAAACTGCTGCTCCTCAGTATGATTGCCCTGATCCTTGGAACTGCGTACAAAGTGCCTGACTTTTATGCCTTCTATACGAAAATCGATACAGGTCAGGCCTGGGAAAAGCACTCCAGGACGTCGAGGCACGCCGATTTGGTGGTGAGAATGGGTGAGGGCGAAATCATTTTCCACCGTTCCTCCAGCTACCTTCCCTATTGGAAGACAGGATCGGGTGAATGGTATTTTGAAGAGATAGTTCCACGAAGCGGGGACGGACCGGACAAGCGTCCCGACGGGAACAATATCTACTCCTACGTGCGCTTAATCCATAGCGATGAGGATTCCATTGTGGTACACTGGCGCTATTTTCCCAATTTTAAACTGGGAAGCCATGCTGAACCGGTGGGCGGGACCGTGGGATATGATGGAGTGGTCCATGAGTACTTCACATTTTACCGCGATCTGAAGGTGAAGCGCGTGATCCGGAAGGGAACAGCGAAGCTGGACGACTGGAATGATCCCCTGAACCGGACCATCCGGCACCTGGATCTTCACAGGGGGGGCATTGAAATCAAAGAAACTGCAGGCGCATTACTATCAATGGCTCCATTGATACCGGTTAAGGGTGCACCTGTCTCAGATGTTGAACCCCAGGTTGAACCGGCTGCTGTCTGGCATCTTGATGAGGGACTTACCACACGTAAGTACGAATTAAAGGACCTGACCCTTGAATCAGTCACAGGAGAGGTGTGTCAAGTGGACGGACCTAAAACAGTCTGGAAGAAGGGAGTATCTGGAACCGCCCTTGCGTTTGATGGGTATCATTCAAAAGTTACCGGCCCTGATATCAAACTGCCGGAATTTGGTGAAGATGGTGGATTCAGCGTGGAAACCTGGGTGGCGCCCGGAGCCTATTCCATTTGTAGCTGGACAGCCATCGCCCACCAGTCAGAGTGGGAAGCCGATGTGAGAAAGAATGTGTTCCAGATGAGAGACTGGGGCGAGATGCAACTGGGTGAACGAATAAGAAAAGGATATTTTTTAGGGATTGACGAACTTGGACGGCCGGTGGTTCATATGGCCATTGGAGAGGAGATTGTCACCATTACGGCCACAAGTTCCATCCCCCTGTACCAATGGTCACACGTGGCATTTACATATATCGACGAGGGGATGCTTTATCTGTATGTGAACGGAAAACTATCCGATTTCAAGAACTTTTCCGGCCATCTGAACCGGTCTGAGACGAAATTTATAATCGGAAAGAATGATGAGTCCATAGCTTATGTATCACAGCATGTGGTCCGTACCTACTCCACCTTCCCTTCCCCACTCGGATTTGAGGGGCTCATTGATGAGGTGAAAGTCTTTACGGAACCCCTGTACCATGCGGATATGGAGGAGTCCTATCAAGCTTCAAAGCCTGTTGATCTGCAGGCTGACATGCAGCCCAGAACCCTGCCCGGTGAGACCGGACCATCGGACGGGTTTGGTGCCAGGTATACCAGGTTGAATTACCATGACCTGTGGGACAACATGTGGCGTGAACCGGAGCATCCCGATATCGTGGTGAAATTTGACCTGATGCCCACCAGCGTGGTATTCTGGAGGGGATGCCGGAGCCCTGGCTGGGTAACGGAAACCAACAAATGGATCTCTGACCAGAGTTCGGAGCTGACCGACTGGCACTGGGATAATACATCGGAAGGTGCACAAAGTTGCTGTGAGCATATGTCCGACTACCAGGCCCGCCATTCCCATGTGAGGATCATTGAGAATAGCGATGCAAGGACTGTGATTCACTGGAGGTATGCATCTGTGGATGTGCTCTACAAACACCCCAATACTTGCCGCAATGAAGATGACTGGGGCATCTGGACCGATGAGTACCTGACCATCTATCCCGATGGTGTGGGTGTACGCGCTGTGGATGTACATGGCGAAATGGATTATTATCATAGTGACGAAGGCATGGGGATCGGGTTTCACGATACGCAGTTTTTATCTGAGGCCGGCACCCGTCCTGAGGATAATATCAATCCCCAATCCCTGACCATAGTTTCGCATGAGGATGAAGTGACTGAATTGGACTGGAGTGAAGGCAATCCTGATGGTGTTTTTGATGCGCAGGCGATCTGGGTGAACTTGAAATCGGACTACAAGGTATTTGAAGTATTCCCTCCCGGTACGGACATCAATGTCTGGGCAGGAGGGGAGAAGACCTCCTATTCAAACTACGCGGCATGGAACCACTACCCGGTAACCCAGGCACCTTGTGATGGCCGCTACTGTGTGGCACCCGACAGAGTTTCGCATTCAGCCCTTGGAGCAGCGGACAACATTACAGAAACAGGTAACATGCTACTTTATGGTTTCACAAACAAAAAAGTAGAATCACTGATTCCCCTTGCCCGGTCATGGAACCATCCGCCAAAAGTCACAAAGTTGTCGGGAGCCAGTTCTTTGGATTATCAAAAGGAAGAAAGGGCGTATAAATTACTGGCTACAGCCGATGAGTTCTCATTTGAACTGGAGGCCTCGGACAAGTCTCCCGTTCACAATCCCTGCTTTGTAATCGATGACTGGGATCAGGAAGCTGCCGTTTTAATCAACGGAGAGCCGGTCAACAAGGAAGATACCATCCGACAGGGTTTGGTCAGGGGCTGCGATGGTGAACTTGACCTGGTGCTATGGATCAAAACACAAAGCAATAAGAATATGAGTTTTACCCTGACGAAAGAGAAGGGGGAATTAATTAACTAAATATTATTTAAGCACCATGAAAACAGTTCAAATCTTCATTGCCTTTCTATTGTTGTCCTTCCTCTCTCCCGGCTGCCAGGATGCGGAGACAGGTACACAGGCCACAGGCCAAAAGTACACAGCCGACTGGCAATCCCTCA
>JAOZLK010000006.1:0-4634 GCA_029934875.1 Bacteroidales bacterium
CGAGGCAAGTCTAAGAGCAAGCAGGAAAGACGCCAACTCTTATGATAATTAACCAGAGCTTACCAGATAGTGGCATTGAGAATTCTCTTTTTGCATCGTTACCAAACTTTGGTACCTTTGGGTAAAAGATAAAAGTAATGGGAAAGAACACATCAATATCGATTGGTGATCATTTCGAAAACTTCATTCAAAAAGAGATTTCTACTGGGAGATATAGTTCAGCTAGTGAAGTTGTAAGAACAGCTCTTAGATTACTCGAATCCGAAGAGGAAAAGATCAAAGCACTTAGGTTAGCTCTTGAGGAGGGTGAGAATTCTCAAATAGTTGAAGATTTCGATCCAGATGCACATCTGGAAGCCCTACACCGTAAGCACCTATGAAAAAAGCAAAATATCGAATAAAGGCGACGGCTATAGAAGATCTAGATGGGATTTGGGAATATACTTTTAAATACTGGTCAAAAGACCAGGCTGACAGATATCATAAGCTAATTATTAGTGAAATAGAATTTGCCGCTGAGAATAGAAACAGTGGAAAATCTATGGGTCATGTTAAAGAGGGATATCATGTCACATACATGAAATCTCATATGATCTTTTTCAAAAGAATTGAAGGAATCGTTGAAGTAATAAGGATTCTTCATCAAAAGATGGATGTTGAATCGAATCTCAAATAAATAAAAACTAGCCATTACACCAATTAGAATACTAAAGCATCACACTGAGCAGGATCTGCTGGGAGGAGCGGACTCCATCGCCTGCTATGAAGTGCAGGTTCCAGGCGATTTTTGAGGAGATGCGAGGGTTTTTAAATGGATCGATAAAGAGATCTATTCTTCCATAGTTACCCGTTCGGTAGAGGGGATCGCCATATACAAGATGAGGAGATCCACCCAGGTAGTAAGTTCCTTTTATACCAAAAATATTATAGCGGGCATCAAGTTGTGAGAGCCACCCTCCGGTCCACACCGGGTCCGTGCTTCGGTCCCAGACGTAGGTGGAGACCCAGCCTGTGGAAATATCCAATTCATCCAGAACCCACTTTTCAGAAAGGTCAGCACCTACGACCCCAAGTAATGATCCATCATCCCTGAGGGTGTTTTCTGGATCATAATTTGCTGATCGGGAAAGGTGGTAGCGTGTGGCGATGGTGTTCAGATAGAAGATACCTGCACGGAAATTGGCATCAAATCCTGCCAGGATCGATTCACGTGTATCAGGACTTATCCTGCCGGTCCAATCAACCCAGCCATGAACACTTCCCCAATCCCAGGTATAAGAAATTGAGGCCCCTTCCATATTGGGTCTGTAGTAATTGAGTGTGTCGGTAAGCAGCATCAGGGGGTAGTCCAGTATATCCTTCCTGGGAAAGGACCCAAAATGAAAATTTATCTGCTCAGATTGATAGCTGTAGTATATATCCAGCTGGGGTGTTACGCCTAAGAACTCGCCTCCAAACTCATACATATAATTAATTCCCAGGTGAATCGAATGAAGCGAATCAAAGGTGAAAGCAACACCCGGATTGATTCTCACTCCAAAAATGGTCTGGTGCTTTACATCGGGAGTTGAATACTCCCGGTTATCCATGATCCCATCGAAGCCCAGGTAGAATCGGGGAGCTTGCGCAAATCCCGCAGGGGAAAGCAAAAACAAAAGGATAATATGGACCAGGAATTTTTTCACAGACATCAAGTTGCCTCTAAAGATAATATAATCTGAATTTCACTAACTTTGGAACATGGGAACGATAGAAAAAATACTAATCAGAATAAAAAGCTCGGTTACGGATACCGATCCCGATGCCTCAATTATTCTTTTTGGTTCCCATGCACGAGGTGATCAAAGTGATTCCTCTGATATTGATTTATTAATTCTATTAGATAAGGAAAAAATCAACAGGGAAGACGAAAAGAGGGTGAAGTATCCTCTATATGAAATCGAGTTTGAAACCGGGCAAATCATTAGCCCAATCGTATTTTCCAAAACTGAATGGAACAACCGTCACCGAATTACTCCATTCCATAGTAATGTAATTAAAGAAGGTATTACATTATGACTGAATCAGAAAGAAAGGAACTGGCTAAATACCGCCTTAAAAAAGCCAACGAAACACTCCATGAGATTGAAATTCTCGTTCACAATAAACTGTGGAATACTGCCATTAATAGGATGTATTATGCATCGTACTATGCAGTCTCTGCTTTGCTAATTAATGATTCTATTCAAGCTCAGACTCATTCAGGTGTGCGCCAAATGTTTGGTTTACACTATATCAAAACAGGAATGATCGATAAAGATCTTGGCAAGTTTTATTCGGATATTTTCGATAAAAGACAGACGGGAGATTATGAAGATTTTATTGACTTTACCAACCAGGATGTTTCAGATCTAATACCTCAAACAAAAGATTTGATTAGCAAAATTAGCCAGATACTAGCAACAACACTAAGCTAAAGCCTTAGCTGTCCGATCAAGGTAATTATCGACCTGTTCTTCATTCTCAAAGCCCACAATCATCATATCCACACTCCCGAGTCCCAAAACAAATTTGAGGCTGTGATCAATCTTATCACTTTCTTCTTTCAGATCACCGTTGCCCACCAGTTTCATACCGATTACTCCCTTCCCGGAAGCGTGTAACTTATGGATTACATCCACCACCTCGGCTGGATCTGGCTTATCCATAGCAATGCCATAAGGGTTGATTCGCGCATGCAGCACATCCACCCAGGGATCCTCCACGGCAGTCTTCATGGCCTCCAGGGAGTGAACCGAAGTTCCGTGGGCCCTGATGATTCCCCTGGCCTTCAGATTTTCCAGAATATCCATCTGCTTCCGCTCCGTATCAGTCCAGTCGGTATCCACCATGCAGTGAATTTGTACCAGGTCGATGTAATCGGTATCCAGTTCCTTTCGGAAGCGGTCCACTACCACATCGGCATCAGGACGCTCATCTTCAGGGATCCCTCCCCTCTTGCGCGTCCATATCTTGGAAGTAAGCATCAGTTTTTCACGGTCCATGGTTTTCAAAGCCTCCGCCATGAGCCCGTGTGTTCCGTACGAATCAGCACAATCAAACATCCTGAATCCCCTGTCATAGGCGTGTCTGAGTAAAGCTATACTCTTATCTTTCTCTTGCCTGGTAAGGAAGGAGGTGCGATTACCTGCCGAAACCCCGGTTCCGAATCCAACCAGGGAGGGGGACAGTCCTGTCTTCCCAAGGCTTACTGCTTGCAAAGGATCGGAAGTTGGGAAACGCCTGGCTGTTCCATACAGGGGATTATCAAACATCAGGTGGGCTGTACCCATTGCAAGGGCGCCCAGGAAATGCCGGCGGCTTAAGTGAAACTTCTCCATGGAATAAAATTTAGCTATAACTTAAAGCAAATATCATGTATTACAAACAAAGTCAATTATTTAACACGGCTTTTAACGTGCCTTCTATTTCCCCGGCAGCCACATATCGCCTGGCTCCAGTCCGAGCTCCCCGATCATCCGGATGGAATAGTCCATTCTCCCCAGGCTTTCAGCGGTAACGTTGTTGGTACCGAAGGTGAACTTCAAACCGGCTGCTTTGGCTTTTTTCAAAAAGGCTGGACTGGGAATCTTCCTTCCATTGTTGATCTCCAGGGCCACTCCGCTTTCCTTCAGGGCAGCCACCACCCGGTCGATCCGCTCATCGGTCCACAGCTCATCATACTGATCATTGATTTCATCGGGCAGAAAGGTAGGATTCACATAGATGTCGATGGGTTCGGTGGTGACAATGGTCACAATCCGGTCCACCAGCTGTTCCATGAAGACCTGGGGATCGCCTACTTCGGTTTCCTCCTTGATCCAGGTGCGCATGCGTAAGCCATTGTCCTTGGTCCAGGTCATAGCATCGGTAAAGACATAATCGAAGCGCTCCCGACTTTCCGGGCTAAACAGCTCCAGCCACTCCCGTCCTTCTGCCTGCATGGCAAACCAGGTAAAGGGAGAGGCCTCATAGGAATCAAGAAAAGTATTCAGCTCTTCATCTGACTCAAATCCCATCTTCAGTCCGCAGTTTACCGCAATGCCATATGTATAGCCATATTTACGGGCCTGGTCCAGGGCCTCATCCTCGGTCATGCCACCCTTCAGATGGGTATGCAGATCCACCAGGGGAAAATTGTCGGTGGCCAGGCGAACGATTTGCTCCTCAAAAACCAGGTCGTCCGGCGGAGTCCCGGGGCTTGTCAAATCATCGGAAAGCGGCTTAACTTTGATATTTTTATAGGCCACCTTGCTTCCCGGATCATGGCACTGAAAGGCAAAGGTTCCGCCTTCATCATTCAGCCTGCGGCCCTGCCAGCCATCGGGTCTCCACAGTTCGGAAGGTTCGGTATAATCGCTTGCCAGCATATCGTTAATGTAGGTCCGCACGGTCTTCCCCTGCACCACAATGCGGTAAGTAAACCACTGGTTGTCAGGTACCACCTGCTTCCAGACATTGCGTACGGCATAGATGCTTCCTGTCATCTTGTGCTCCACATAGTCGCCCGGATTGGCCGGGGGTTTGGCCGAATTGAAAACCTGGCACTCATAACCCTTACCTGGCCAGCCATCGTCCTGGAACTTGGTATGTATATATACCCCGGAGTTTGATCC
>JAOZLK010000006.1:4734-8317 GCA_029934875.1 Bacteroidales bacterium
AAATCTGAAACTTATGACACTTTCAAGACGAAATTTCATAAAAGCAGGAGGTGCGGCTGCGGCCGGAACCATGGTATTGCCACCCCTGTTAACATCATGCAACAACCTACAATTAAGCCAGGACGTGAAAAGCTATTTAGACCATTTTGAAGTGAGCCCCCAGATGCTGCAAAAAGTAATAGCAGAGGCCATGTCCAAGGGGGGAGACTATGCCGACCTCTTTTTTGAACACACCATATCCAATAGCCTGGGACTGGAAGACGGAAAGGTGAACAGTGCAAACTCCAATGTGGATTACGGCGTGGGAGTCAGGGTGCTGAAGGGCGACCAGACTGGTTTTGCCTATACAGAATCCACCAATCTGCAGGACATGTTGAAGGTGGCTAAAACAGCTGCCAATATTGCAAATGATCCGGTGACTTTCCCGGGTAGCAAGCTCCTTGAAAAGGAGATTCCCAATTACTATAAGATCTCCCAGAAATGGGAAAACTCTACTGTGGAAGAGAAGATTCCTTTTGTGCAGAAGCTCAACGACCGGCTTTTTGAACTGGACGAAAAAGTAACCAAGGCCAGGGTATTCCAGCGCGATGAGACTTCTTATGTGATGTTCTACAGCTCAGAAGGTCTTCTCACATGTGACTACCGCCCCATGGCAACCCTTGGGGTCGTCTGTGTGATGGAGAAAGACGGCCAGATGGAAAACGATTACAGTGCACAATCGCTCCGCCAGGGCTTTGAATTCCTGGACGATAATATGGTGGAAGAGCTGGCCCAGGAGGCCATAAAAAAGACCAATTTCCTTTTTGGTGCCGGAAAACCCAAAGCTGGGGAATTGCCGGTGGTACTGGGAGCCGGTGGATCAGGAATCCTGCTTCATGAGGCCATGGGACACCCCTTTGAAGCTGACTTCAATCGGAAGAATGAATCAATATTCTCCGATAAGTTGGGAAAGAGCATTGCGGCAGACTTTATCAATATCGTTGAAGACGGAACTATGGTTGGTAACCGGGGATCGCTCAACATTGATGACGAGGGCAATGATGTGAAAAAGGTTTACCTGGTTAAAGACGGGGTTCTTGAAAGCTACCTTCACGACCGGATCTCTGCCAACTTCTACGGAGTGGATCCTACCGGAAACGGCCGCAGACAATCATTCCGCCATGTACCTCTTCCCAGGATGAGGATAACGTATATGGAGAATGGTCCACACAATACAGACGATATTATCTCAAGTGTGGATTATGGTGTTTATGTGGACAATTTCAGCAATGGGCAGGTGAAAATTGGGGCAGGTGATTTCACCTTCTTCGTAAAATCGGGTTATCTTATTGAGAATGGAAAACTGACCGAACCCATCAAGGATATCAATATCATCGGTAACGGTCCACAGGCATTGGCCGATATTACAATGGCGGCCGGGGATTACAAAACTGCAACCGGAACCTGGACCTGTGGAAAAGGCGGACAATCGGTTCCTGTGGGAATGGGACTTCCCACCGTTCTTGTGAAAAAACTCACCGTTGGTGGAACCAGTGCTTAAGCTAAAAATCAGAGATCATGACCAAAGAAGAAAAATACAGCATCGCAAAATGGGCCATGGACCACGCCATTCAGAATGGTGCACAGCAGGCCCGGGTTTCCATATACAACAATAACAGCAGCCAGATCGAAGTAAGGGATGAGAAGATCGACAAGCTCCAGGAATCCAACCGGAACGGCATGCGGATCAACCTTTATGTGGATAAGAAATACTCCAGCATCTCCACCAACAGGATCACCAACAAGGAAGAGCTTGGCAAATTTATCGAGGAGGCCATAGCCGGTGCACGTTACCTGGCAGAGGATGAATACCGTTCACTTCCTGATCCCGAACTTTACTATAAGGGGGACGGACCCGATCTGAAAACAGTTGATCCCTCATTTAATTCGGTTGATCCCCAGCAGAAGCTTAGAGACGCCTTCGCCCTTGAGAAAGAGGTCCTGGGAAAAGACGATCGTATTATCTCAGTTTCCACCTCCTACAGCGACGGAATGAGTGGCAGTGTGATGGTCGACAGCAACGGTTTTAAGGGTGACACCGAAAATTCCTACTATTCACTCTATGCATCGGTTTCAGTGACCGACGGTACTGCCCGTCCCCAGGGTGCATGGTATGAATCCTCCATTTTCAGCGATCAGTTGATCCGTAAGGATATCGGAACCAAGGCTCTCAAAAAGGCGCTGGATCGCCTGGGTCAGGCAAAAATTGAGTCTGGAAAAATGCCCATGATTGTTGAGAACAAGTTGGCCGGAAGAGCCCTGCAACCCTTGATCTCTGCCCTGAATGGCAGTGCCATCCAACAGAAACAATCCTTCCTGATTGGGATGAAGGGTGAGAAAATTGGCTCCGACTTACTGAGTGTCGTTGACGATCCCTTCATCGTATCCGGAAGAGGTTCCAGGCTATTCGACAATGAAGGAATTGCCACAAAAAAACGAAGCGTACTTGAAAAAGGGGTACTGCTTACCTACTATATTGATACCTATTATGGTAAAAAACTGGAGATGGAGCCCACCTCCGGAAGTGACACCAACCTGGTCTTTGAGCCGGGCACAAAAGATCTGGAGGGACTGCTGGCCGATATCGACCGGGGAATTTTTGTAACAGGGTTTAACGGAGGCAACAACAACCAGGTTACAGGTGACTTCTCTTACGGAATCGAAGGCTTCCTGGTCGAAAAGGGTAAGCTTGTCAAGCCCGTGGCCGAGATGAATATCACCGGAAACTTCAAAGAGCTATGGAAAAACCTGGTTGCCGTTGGCAGCGACGTGGACCTCAACCGCTCCTGGAGGGTTCCTTCACTGGTATTCGACAAGGTCGACTTCAGCGGTATTTAAGACCATTCTTTCAGGGTGATAATTTCGCCTTAGACTGGATATTCCGAGTTGGGATATCCGGTTTTTTATATTTATATAATAACTTATAACAGTACGGATATGTTAGCAGCCAATTACTCAGAATTCAGGGAAGATCTTAAAAAATTCCTCGATAAGGTTGAGTTTAATAATGAAACCCTGGTAATAAAAGGCCTGGGATTCCATAACAGAGGGCAGTTCTTTTATCTATATTCAGACTTTTGTTAACTGTATAATCTATGTACCAAAATTTCGGCCCCTTGATAAATGAAGCCATTCAAGTAGAATTGAATGTAGCCAGACTATACCTTCTGTTTCACAAGCTCCTGCCTGAAGACGCCACATTCTGGTGGGGGCTGGCCATTGAAGAGGAGAATCATGCTGCCCTTCTGAGAACCATTGAGCAGATGGACGCCTCGCAGGTGGAAATTCCTGATGGGATCATGCCCAACACACTTGCAGAACTTCAGAAAGCAAACCAGATGATCCTTAAGGCCATAGAGGATTTTGAAAGGCAGCCCGAAAGAGTATATGCTTTTCAACTGGCTCATAAAATTGAACTGTCTGCCGGGGAGTCACACTACAATAACTTCATGAATAACGCTGCCGAATCTCGCATCGTGGAAATATTCAGAACCCTAAACCGGGATGACCTGAACCATGCCAGGCGGATTCAGGAATACAAGAA
>JAOZLK010000006.1:8417-18095 GCA_029934875.1 Bacteroidales bacterium
GGCCACAGGCCCAATCTGAATAGCAAATTTACGTGGCCAGGGGTTTCGTGCCGAACGGTCCATGATCACTCCGGGAGGCGGGAGACAGATGAAATTGCTGTTTTTCCAGATGATCTTCTTCTCAATGACCTTCCCGGTCATATGTTCACGGGCTTCTTCCTCCGTGCAGAGCAAAAGACTGGAGATCACCTGCTCGCCCAGCAGGATGATGGCGTATGGATTGGCGATTTCAATCTCATCCCGGATCCATTGCATGCTCTTATTGGCATACTGCATGTATTTAGACTTCATCTCCTTGACCTCCTTGCCCAGGCGGTGGAACTTTTTCACGGTATCATCATCGAAGAGGTGAACCTTTACCAGGCTGGTAAGCCAGCATTCTTCTCTTTTAATCTCCAGCGTTTCAAGGATTACCTCGGAGAGCTCCTGTCCTGTGAACGAGCTCCTTACCCTCGAACCATCAAAATAGGGTTCAATGGAAAAAGGTGCCAGGCCGTCACAGAGGGGTACATCGGGAATAGCATTCTCGAAATAGACCCGCGGGGCCGGCTGGGGCCCGATGATCATGATTTTTCCAATGGCTGTTTCGATGGGAACAACCGTGCGAACCGGGTTTCCATGCAAATAGCTGGTTTCCTTGGGGAATTTAATGCTTTCGGTGTACTCGTTGAAGCATTTTTTCTGATACTGATGAATTGTCAATGGAGCCATTTCGATGAGCTTTCATGACAAAGTACAATTTTCCTGGAAAAAAACACCTATATGCAGCGATACTTGAAGATTATTCCTGCTTAAAACAAAAGGATGCAGGCGATATGCCCACCCTGAGGGTATCCATCGGGACACCATTTGCAGCAATTCTGTATACCATGCCCCGCTGTACATAATCCACAGCATCGGAGATGTAGAGTTCCGAAGAGGCGGGGTCAATATCAAGGCCATAAAATCCACCGTTAAAGCCTGGTCCATAGGGGCTTTCTACAAACAATTCGGGAAGCGTGGGAGCTTCACCCTCCAGGGGCAAACGATAGAGATGCCGGTTCAGAAACCACAGGGTATCACCCCCTCCGTTGATATGCAGTTCACTTGGCTGTTCTCCTCTTTCAAAGCGATGTACCACCACAGCTTCCCTGGAACCAGCCTCGATTTTCATCAAACCCGGCGCTTCATAGCCATAGGGGCTCCCTTCAAATCCGCCATCGCTGAGGACCCACAGATTATGGTAACGGTCCATGACCATGGAGTTGGGTTGCTTCAGAACTTCGATGGAATCAACCACCACATCCCTTTCAGAATCGATAACCAGCACTTTATTGTCAAAGCTCCAGCAGTTGGTGTAGACATATTTTCCATACTGAAGCATCTGTTCGCTTGAATGCTGATGAAAGCCTCCCTGCGTATTACCCACATCGATTGATCCTGTGACTTCCATGCTCAGGGGATTGATGATGGCAATGGACCTGGCGTAGAGATCGCTCACATAGGCTTTTGAATCACTCACAAAATGTATGTAACGGGGAGAGGTGAGCCCGGTAATCTTCCCCCTGTACTGGAAAGTGGAAGCAGACATTACATAGATTCTTCCACTGTTATTTACTACCACATAGGCCAGGCTGTCTCTTATGGTCATGGAAAGCGCCACATCGCCCAGGGGCAGAGCATTGGTGTTGTAAAAAATATCGTTGAGCACCTCCCCGCTACTGACGTCGTAAAAGGAAAGCGAGCTGTTTCCGTAGGTAAAATTACCCTCATTGATAATAAATACTCCTTGAAGCTTGTCCACACCCAGTCGCTCGAAGTCCCACAGCTCATCATCCTTCATGCATGAAGTGAGGGCCGCAAGCAAAAGCAACAGTATGGAAAAAAGCTGCTTCATTCTTATAAATTGAACTTGATAACCACCATGTAATTCCTCCCCGGCATGGGACGGTAGAGAACCGAGTGGTAAGATTCGTTAAACAGGTTGTAGACCTTAAATTCGGCTGAAAGCCTCACCTTTTTTATCCTGAACTCTCCACCCACCGACACATCATTCATGAAATAGGGATAGAGCCAGTCGCGCCGTGAAAGATCGTTGCTGGAGGTCGTAAATCTTTCGCTGTAAGCATTAAACTGGTAGGTGAAAAAGTAGTTATGCAAGCCTAGGTTCAACATCATGTTCCCCGAGTGAAGGGGGATGTACACCAGTTGTTTTCCAGTGGACTCGTCACCCCAGACCAGGGGGTCCCCCCGGTTTTCAGAACTGGTATAGGCATAGGTCCCCGTAATCCCATAACTAAAGTTCTGAAGCTCTCCCCTGAAGCTCAGATCATACTCCAGCCCGGTGCTCAGCACCTCCTCAATGTTGATTGGTTCAAGGTTCATGCGGGTGGAGGGTATCCACATAATCCAATTCTCAATATCGGACCGATACCAGGTGAGACCTGTTTTGACTTGCTGATTCCTGAAGGACTTCTGGTATTCCAATCCAGCTTCCATGGTAAAGCCCTCCTCTGGCAGCAGGTCGGGATTCCCGTTGGGCTGCCAGTAGAGATCATTCAGTGTTGGTTGGTGATAGTTCCTTGCCACACTGGCCTTCAGGATCAGCTCCTCTCCCTTAAGAAGGCGGTAATCGACCCCCAGGAAGGGAATGAAGGGAACAGCCCTACCATCAACCCACTCCTGTCGGAGCATCAGGTTCATGTTGAGTCGCTCTCCAAAACTCTTCCTGAAGGCTGCAAAAAGGGAAACTTCATTTCGCTGTTCCTGGTAACCAAGGCCGCTGACCGTGTCTATGGTGGATACTTCATGATGGTTTACATCCAGTTTACCTTCCACAGAAAACCGGGATCCCAGCTCCCGCTCATAGGAGAGGGTGTTCAGAAAGCTGTTTTGATCACTCACCGAGTAAATATCGGGTACGGTTCCCAGTCCCGGCACCTTTCTCTCTTGCAAATAATCCATCTGAATGCCCGAATATCCCGACCGAAGTTCGAACTTCCCTACCGGAGCATAATATTTCCACCTGGCCACTACCTTGTGACTCGCCTGATCCTGCTTGTTCAGATTGGCATTATCGGGCCCCTCGTAGGAGGTGGGCCACGGAATGGCCCGCTGGCCAAACTGTCCCCAGTAAACAAGTGAAAGCAGGTGATCTTTATGTGGGCGCACATAGAGCTCCTGCACAAGGCCATAGCGTAGATAAGACCCGTTTTTATTGGTGTCCAGCGGGTTCTCCACCTCACCCGTTTCCGGATCCAGGTTTCCTATTCCCCGGTTGATAAAGGTGTAATCGTTTTGAGACTGGTTGTGGTATAGCCGGGTTGAACTCTTTATTTTCGTGTTGCCCAGTCCCAGCTGCAGATACTCATCAAAAGTGCCATAGCTCCCCACTCCCTGAATATAAGAGAGTGCGAACTTCTCCTCCCATTGGGGCCGGTTTTCAATATTGATGGATCCCCCGATTCCACCCCCCCGGTCCGAGATGGAGGCGGCCCCATGCTTCAGGCTCAGGTTATCGATGATGTAAACGGGTATCAGGGAGAAATCAACCATCCCCAACATGGGACTGGATATGGAAATTCCGTTCCAGCTCACCTGGGTGTGAGAAGCGGCTGTACCCCGAAAGGAAGCCGTGGCCATGGCTCCACGTCCGTTGCTCTTGATAAATACAGAGGTGTTTTCTGAAAGGAGCTCGGAAAGAGAAAGGCTGGCTTTTTCCTTCAGGATGCTTGTATCAACCACCGTGTATTTACCCCCTGCTTCCTCCTTAATAAAAGATCTTTGCCCGGTAACCTCCACCGCTTCGATGGTAAACAGGGAGTCCCTGATCCCCTGGGAAAGAAGGGGAGCTGCCACTAAGAGGCCTGCAAATATGAACCAAATTCGTTTCACCTTACCTTTTTAAAAGTCTGATACAGTGTGAAGATTTCCTGTCTCCAAGCTTTAGCATATATATTCCCGGTAGCAGATCACCGCAGGCAACATCCATGCCCTCCCTGTAATCGGCCACATGTTTAAGCATGCGGCCGGAAGCATCATAGAGTGTAAGCCGGACACCATCTACTCCATGTACCCGGAAAGATTCACCCGCAGGATTGGGAAAGATCGAAGGAGGGGAAAGATCTCTTCCTGCTCCAATGTTGGTAGTCAAATCCATGCTTACAAGGGTGGAAACGGAGGCTTCCACTTGTGGCTCCTCATCCACCCTTGCTGAAATGGTCAGGGGACCGGTACCTGTCATTCTTAAGTAAGATCCTTCATCCACTTCGGCCCACTCCTCGCTGCATGTCCAACTGATAATGCTGCCCTCCACGGGCCTTCCATAGCGAAAGAGGAAAGCCTCCATCAGCACCGGGGAGGCATCCATTTCAGGAGGGAGGTCCTTAATAACAAGCGGAGTTGTATTCCCCTGTATTCCTGGCACAGGAGAAACATCTACCGCCCCTGTGATCTCGGTAGATACCTCTCCCAGAAAACCACCCTCATGGAGGATTGCGCTCTGTACCTTCACAAAATGAATCTGCTCCAGTTCAAGGTAGGATCCCTCATTATCAATGGCCCAGCTGATGTCAAAGGCATCACCTCCCGAATTTTCCACCTCTGCCGTATAAGGATTATCGGGCAGAGTGTAGGGAGCGCTCCCCCGGACCTGGTTGTCGGCATATCCAAATGCCCGCCGGCCTGAGATCAACAATGGTGGATGATCCACATCCACTGCTCCCTCCAGCAAGGTTCCCGTGTAAAGTGTCTCATCGGAGCCAATACCCGGAAAAGAATCGGGAAGCGGGTAATAGGCTTGAAGATGGACCGAATTTGCCCTGATAAAACCCTTATCCCCTTCCTGGTTCTCCCAGGGCACATCTGCGGCTTCGCTTTGATTGGGATTAAAATAGGTGGCGCTGAAATTCCGTTTAGTGGAGGAGAAAGGATGGTCGCTTCCCGCCAGTTCATACCAGGTATCATCGGCCTCCCCGTTCAGGTTCTCATCTTCCATAACAAAGACTACCCCCGGCTCCGACCATTGTGCCATGGGATTGCCAAAAATGGTGAAATCAACACCATAGGGATTATCGGGGTGATTCTCGATGGCAGATTCGAAACGAAATACCACACTGCCTCCAAAGGCACCCAGGCAGAGAGACCCGCTTACTCCTCCCACAATGGACCGGGCCGAGCCGGGTGTCCCCCAGGGGGCACTGTTAATGAACTGACCCGGAGCCGGGGTATAGCTCAGCACCTCAGAAATATACTGAGCCCGCGCCACACCAAAACTGAGGCTCAAAAATACCAATATGAAAGCGCTTCGTAACACCGCTTATAGCTTCTGAATCATTTTACTAATGACTCCGCTGCTGTATTTGATCCTGACAATATAGGCACCTGCTGGCTGAGCACTCAGATCGATCATACCCCCGGGTAAAAAGGCCTTTTGGGCATAAACCTCCTTACCTGTATATGTATATACCGAGACATCCAGGGGCTCACCCGTACTAAAATCAAGAATGAACTCGCCCTGGCCGGGGTTGGGATAGAGCGCCAGCTCGGGCAATAAGTCATCCCCGATGCCACCGACACATTCCACGTGGACGGTGAAGGTATCCCTTGCAAAAAGTCCACCCAGACTACCCTCAAGGACCAGTTCAAAATCGATAAAGGATGACTTGACCAGATAGCAGTCACCCCTTAGTGTAAGACTGTCGCCCGATACAGAAGCCATCAGTGGTCCATCATGACTATCGGACACAAGGCTCTTCACAATCAGGGAGTCAGCATCATCGGGATCGGAAAATACAGCGCTGATGTCAATTACTGTATCGCTTCCGTCGCTGTAAACTACAAAATCGGGCAGGGGATTGGCCACATAGGGAGCCTCATCTGGACGTACTAAGAAGTTATCCATACAGAAATAGGCAGGAGTGTTCATACCCCAGTCACCATTGTCGGACGACTCCAGTCCGAACTTCAGACTGTCGACCTTTCCAAAGGAGGAGAGGTCCACCCATTGCCAGGTTTTGATGATATAATCCTTCTCAGGCTCATCAAAACGATAGTCGGCCAGGTGGTATTCAATGGTATCGCTTGATGTGCTTCCGGTATATCCCCATACCAAGAGCCTGAAGTAATCCGGATCGCTGCCATCGACCCCTCCAAACTGCTTTGCCACCCAGTCGCCCTGCTCCATGGAAAGGGCAGCGTAGGTGCTGTTAGTCACATAAAAACCCTCCGGCACATGTGCCTTATCTGGAAAGGCCACCACCACGGGGCCATACTTGCTGCTTACCCCGTAATTTCCGACAGTATTTTCACCTCCCTTAAAACCCGCCCCGGTAATGGCACTGTACTGATTGGTATATCCCGGGGTCTCCACATCCGAAGTGTTTGAATGGGCCCAGCCGCTCCAGGAGAAATATTCCGCATTAAAGTCATTATAAAATCGGGCCGGACCGCTGGTAAAGCTTCCGGAACCATCGGATCCGTTCCAGTAGCTTTCAGGCTCCAGCGCCAGGTCATCAAAGTCGGAATACAGAAATTCGCCCTCCATTACAGGCCAGGCTCCGACCAGGGTGGAGGCACTCACACTATATGCTCCACTGGTCCCTTCGATTACCAGGTTGGCCTGGCCGGCTGACTGGAAGGTGCCGCTCAGGGTATCACCTTCAATGCTTAGATCTGCAACGGATGAATCAGACATTACAGTAATTTGAAAGGTCAAACCCTCAGGGTCGTCCAGGTCGCTAATATACTTTGTCAAATTAATGGAGTCGAGTGCTTCAGCTTCATAGCCACTTAGAACAGGCAGAGGAGCAATAAGCCTGGGAGGATAGTCAGTGGTATGAACATCTGCCACTGCCTGGCCATAGCCCAGGGTAAAGAGGCTGTTGCCCAGGTAGGGCGCCGAATAGTCACCTCTCGATTTGACCATGCCCAGCCATTCGGAGGAGACTGCCAGGGTATCGTAGTTGGCACCGGCACCCGCTGTTCCGTTCCATTGTGCCAGTACATTGGTGCCACCCCAGAGATTCATGGTGAAGAGTACATTACCCCCTGCATCGACTTCACAATCATACACCCCCATAGGGAGGTCGGCCAGTTTTTCAGCATTTGCCAGTGTCAGGGGTGGTGCAGCGGGAGTTTCGATGACAGTGGAAAGTTCCACTGAGCTTAAGCGATAAATGGCATTGGGATCGCTAAAAGAGGAGGTCCCGAAACAGAGATTCCCCAGGGCATCAACAGCTATCCCGGCCGAGCTGCCTCCCACTTCCACAATCTTCCGATGAGCATTCGCCCCCGTGGTATCCAGCAAAAAGATTCCGCTGGGGGTCAAAAAATCAGCACTGTTTAATCCGGACACAAGTACCTGGTCATTCCAGAAAACCAGGTCCCAGTTTGAGGGCATCATGGCCATTTGTTTCCAGACTCCAGTGGCCACATCTACCCGGTAGATTCTTGCATCGGCATTGGCCAAATCGGAATAACCCACCCAGATGGAGCTGCCGTCGGGAGAAATGTTCAGGAAGGTGGGAAAGGCTTCTACATCATAGTCGGCCAGCTTCCCGTAATTCATACTGGCACCTCCCATAAAGGGATCCACCTGGTAGATGGTATCCCCATCGTTGTAATAGAAATAATTCAGATCCACATCAAAGGTCTGAACCGTAAGGGAATCGGGAGCAAAGTAAGCCACCTTAATACCTTCTTCCGGTTCCAGGTAGTTTTGTCCAGTTAGAGTAAGGGCCGTCAGAAACAGACCCAAAAGCGAAAAGTAAAATTGTTTCATTCTGCTACGAGTTTAATGTTAAAATTAAATTCGCAGCTAGCGATAGTGAGGCAAGACCAATGACAGATTTTTGATCAGCTTCCCGTTCACCGCGGGCTGCAAAAACTAGGGTGTCACTGGCAGGTCTTCTGACTTATCCGGATTTCTGAAACCTTCCCATTCTGATCCCGGACGGGATCTATTGAACAGTGGTTGCGTTCAGAAACCATATTACAAGAGCCGAAATCTAAATCCAGATCGACCCATGTATGGAGTCACAGCAGCGGGAACTGTTACCGATTCTAACGGTATTCCCTTTTCATTCCACCGGCGAGGCCGGCATGCGGAAACCAATGATTAAACAAAAGTAAGAAATAATCTATTACGGAGTCCATGCGTAATCAACATATTCCCAATCAACATCTTCTCCGTCGAGATGCAGCAGGAGGAATCCTTCTTCGGGAAGGCTCTCGGGCTTGTTAGCCCACCAGCGCCCGCAAACCGCTCCTGCGGTGATGAAATGGACCTGGTTCTGAACGTAAATATCCTCCAGGAAATGGAGGTGGCCCTGAAGAACCAGGCGCAGGTTGTGTCCAAGGAAGAGCTTTAGCACGTCCAGGGAATTTGTGATGACGCTGCCCTCCGAATTGGCTGCCAGAGAACCTTTTGATAGCTGGGTTGAGGAGGTGATAAAGGGAATATGAACACTCATGGCAATGGGAGTCTTCTCATCTACCTGCTGTAAATCTGTTTTCAGCCAGTCGATCTGCTCCTGGTCAATTTTACCAATATAGTGACCATCTTCTCCCCTGTAAATGGCATCCAGTACAATGAAGTGCCAATCCTTATGATCGAAGGAATAGAATCGCTCACCTATTTCATTTTCAAACATTTTTTTTCCGAATTCCGGATGATCCTCAATACCCTCCTCATCACGGTGCCAGCCATATACTTCATGGTTTCCAACAGTGTTGTACACCGGCATCTCCAGGTGTCCCGATACTTCCTTATATAGTTTGTACAGAGAATCGGCTCTTCCGTAGGTCTGATTAAGAACATCCATTACCAGGTCTCCCCCGGTAAGCACAAAGTCGGGACTGATCTGGTTGATGGTATCAATGGCCTTTTGAAAACCGGCAACTGCATTCAACTCGGGCTGCAAGTGGATATCAGTCAGGAAGGCAAAGGTGAAGCCCTTTTCAGTTTCAGAGGCTTTGGGGGCTTTGGATGAATTACATCCCACCGTCACGAAGAGGGACAAAGTGATAAGCAAATAAATATTTTTCATGGGCTCAGGTTTTATGCGGAAAAGATACAAAATATTGGACTGTGCATCAAACTCATCGTGGATAATATAAAAGGAATGAAAGTTATTGCTTCGGGCTCCTGTGCTTTTGATCTGGCCAACAAAATCAAAGAACCGTTTGCTGGAGAAAAGAATGATTTATGGTTTCTACCCTGATGTGGTCAATCATCCGGGTGATGAAGCCGACCTCCTGAGGGAGCTGACAAATAGCTATCTGTATAAAGATATTCTCACATGGGAAAGGATTCAAAAACCTGAGAAACTGGAGCGCCTTGACCAGGCCCTTGCCCTGCAACTGGGGAGCGAAGTTTCCTACAACGAATTGGGACAAACATGCGGAATTGACAATGAAACTGTTGAGAAGTACATCTCCCTTCTGGAAAAAGCCTTCAGAACAGCCTATCCTGAAGCTGAATTCCAGGTCATCACTCCCCGGAATTATCAGTCTTTCCTGGGCTTAGAATCTTAGGCTGGATCCAGCCAGGGCACTTCCGGATGGCATAACAAGGATTTACTGCTTATATGCTGCAAGACTTCCTAAATATTCCTGCGGATTGCTTAGCAGTTTTCCGCTCTCCCTATCAGCAAAAACAAGTGTAGTGCGCGATCTTGAAACCAGCTTGTTATCCTGATT
>JAOZLK010000006.1:18105-22044 GCA_029934875.1 Bacteroidales bacterium
CTGCTCTTCACAGGTGGCAGGATCTCTGATTCGACGGTAATGGTATCGCCAAAGCGAAGCGGAAAGGAATAACGGGTTCTCATCTCTGCCACTGGCATAATGATGCCCTCGCGCTCAAGCTGGGCCAAATCAAGGCCCAGAATCTGAAGCAGCTCCATCCTGGCTTCCTCCAGGTAGAGTGCGTAATGTGAGTGATGCACATATCCCATCTGGTCGGTCTCTGCATAGCGGACCTTGATTGTAGTTTTGTGTTTAATCACGTTTTCGAATTAATGGTTTTTTACAATCGGGACAGGCTTGGGCAAGCTTCTGCAAACATGAACTATAGTTCACAAAGATAGTGAACATATGTTCATAACCAAAGAGAATAACGCAAGATTTAAGACCGGCGGTAGCTTAACCTTCTCCAGAGCCACTCGAGGGGTCCTTGTCTGAATCTATTCAACCATAGGGTTGTCAATAGTATTTGCAGAATCCAGATTCCGAACACGATCAACAAGTGGTATTTGCGTTCAACGCTTCCAAAAAGACCAAGGCCAGTACCATAAAAAATAAGGGTGCAGATGAGGGTCTGGAAGATATAGTTGGAAAAGGCGGTCCGGCCCAGGGCAGAAAATGCCCTGGTAAAGACCTGAAAGCGGTCTGATTTTACAATCAGCATAAGCAAGCCAATGTATCCCAGTGCCACTGCAAGGCTTCCCACATAGTTAAACTGCCCGCCCAGGAACATGGAGTATTCAAGGGTCCAGCCCTTATGAAAATTCATCCACACCCCGATGGCTGATAGAAGGTAGCCAGAGAAAAGTCCGATCAGGGTCATCCTGGTATAAAATGAGCGGGAACGTTTGGCTGTGAGGACCTCTCTTTTCAAAAGAAACATACCAAGGAGCATCATGGAGATAACCCTCCATGCTGTTTCAGCCATAAAAACGGTGGTCTGCATGCTAATGGTATGGGGCACCCTGACTTTCATCTGTTCCAGCCAGCCTCCCCTCATTCTTTCGACTATGAGTGAAATGCTTTTTGCATCCGGACTCCAGGTTTCAAGCATGGACTCCACAGAACCCGCATCCCAGAATGGCATGGTAAAGGCCCACAGGATTCCAAGCAGCATGGGAATCAAGAAAAAAATGAAAGCAGCGCGCAGGAGTCTGTCCGCACTCCTGTTTCTGAAAAACCAGATTAGCATCCCGCACAAACTGTAGCACACCAGGATATCACCCGACCAGAGCAGGTAGCCATGAATCATTCCAAAAAGCAGAAGCCAGCCCATCCGGCGAAAGTGAAGCCTTGCTGCATGATCTCCCCTGCTTATGGCATTTTCGATGAAGATGAGTACTCCTGCCCCAAATAAAATGGAGAAGATTGACATGAATTTCCCACTGGCCACAATGTGAGAGATGATCCAGACCCATTTATTCCAAGCTGTAAGATCCCCGTAGGCTGTAGGATTAATATATGCCGCCGAAGGCATGGAAAAACTCTGGATATTCATGACCAGAATGCCGGCCAGGGCCACTCCCCTCAACAAATCAAGAGCTAGAATTCTTTCCCTCACGATCATGATATAAATATAACAAAGTGTTCGCTATCTTTATAGTTCCAACCATCTAATTCATCTACCATGAAAGGACCATCCATCTCCAGAAGAAAGGCGATTACATCACTTACCCTTGGCTCAGCTGCCCTTTCTCTTCCCATGACTTCATACGCCAGAGAAGAACCGCGCAAAGGGAAAGAGGCCCATTCCGGATCCGGGAAATCATCCTTTCGCTTCTGCCTGAACACAAGCACCATCAGCGGTCAGAAACCCAAGCTGAGCAAACAGGTCGAAATTGCTTCTGAAGCGGGATACGATGGGATAGAAGTATGGGTGCGCGATGTGCAGATAGCCCTGGCAGATGGATCCACGACCTCATCCATTAGGTCATTAATTGAGGGCCATAATATCAGGGTGGAAAGTGCCATTGGTTTTGCCCCGTGGATGACGGGAGGGGATGCCGGATTCAAACAGATGGAGGAGGAGATGTGCATGCTGGCCGGGATCGGTTGTCATCGCATAGCTGCACCTCCGGCAGGGGTTCCGGGCGATCAGCCCCTGGATCTTTTCATGGCCGGTGAAAAATATGCCCAGCTGCTCGACCTTGGACGAAAAACCGGGGTAATGCCCCAACTGGAATTCTGGGGTTCCTCCAATGTTTTGTGGCACCTTGGACAGGTCCTGATGATAGCAGCCCTTGCTGATGATCCGGATGTCCGGATCCTGCCCGATGTTTACCATCTCTTCAGGGGAGGCAGTAATTTTAATGCCCTGAAAATGTTAAGCGGCTCCCTCATCGATATTTTCCATATGAACGACTACCCGGCAAACATACCCAGGGAGGAACAGACCGATGCGGACAGGGTTTACCCGGGAGACGGGGCTGCCCCCATGAAACAGATTCTGACTGACCTGGCGAATATGGGAGGTGAGAAGGTGCTGTCGCTTGAACTTTTCAACCGCAGCTATTGGGAAGAGGATCCCCTGGAGGTAGCCAGAACGGGACTGCTAAAGATGAAGCAAGCTGTTTCAGGCCTGTAATATGACTGGTTTTCTCTTCGCCGCCTTTTTTACTACTTTTGTTCGCTCAGGCTGATGAAAGGATTAAAGTTCATATCGGTTTTGCTCCTGGTTAATATCATGATATTGATCGGCCACAATCTTGTGCCACATCAGCACCATATGGTATTGGCCACCCACCCTTCATCACACGAATGTCCCGAATCCAATCATAAGCATCACGATGAAGATTCAGGCAGTAAACATTGCCATGCGTTCAACGACATTAATTTTGTCAAATACAAGCTGGCCCAGGTACCCATGCCTGAGAAGCTTTCTTCATTTATGATTATTGCGGATCCTTGTACTGTATGCGAGGAAAAACCAGGCATAAGCGCTGCGCTCCGCTTTATCCCTAAACCAATCATTTCCTCACCTCAATTAACAGGGAGTCACTCCCTGCGGGGTCCCCCTGTGCTTACATAGTACCTTCCTTATTGTTCCGTTTTCATTCAACAAATTTCATTACCATGTATAAATATACAATTGCACTAAGCCTGTTATTGGCGTGGGGCTGCCAGCAAAATTCAGAAAATTCAAATCAAGCCGATGCCCACAATCACGGGCACAGCGGTGAAGCAGCTCAACATACCCTGTTCAGTGAAAACGCTGAGTTTTTCATTGAGCATGAAGTCCTTGTAGCAGGAGAAGAGTCCGAGTTCCTGGTACATGTAACGGACCTCAGATCGTATAAACCATATACCTCCGGCAGTGTAACTATTGAGATAGACGGCGTTTCCGTTAGCACAGGCCAAGCCCATCGGCCAGGTATCTTTCATGTTCCCTTTGTACCTAAAAAAGCAGGGGCATTCCATCTGAATGTATCAATACTGTCAGAAGGTTCTGATGAATCGGTCTCCGGTCACATTCATGTGGACAATCATGAAGAGGAAGATGCGTATGCTGCTTCAGGACATCAGCATGAGGCCCCACCCATGGGTGAGATCTCCTTTCTGAAGGAACAGGCCTGGAACAGCAGCTTCATGGTTTCAGAAGTCAAAAGAGGCAGCATATCAACGGTGATTCTTACCAGCGGAGAGCTGACTCCTGCTCCCGGTAAAATAAGCCGGGTGGCAGCCAACATCGGGGGCATTGTGAAATTTGCAAATAAGAACCTGGTGCAGGGTCAGGAGGTGGAAAAGGGTAGTCTTCTCTTCAGCATTTCCAGTGAATCTTTGCCGCAGAACAACTTCGAACTGCAATATCAACAAGCCGCCAACAATCTGGAGAAGAGCAGAAGTGAATACCTTCGACATAAAAAACTGCATGCACAGGGAGCCATATCCGATCGACAATATTTTGATACCCGGGCTAACTATCGCTCCGACAGTATGACTTTA
>JAOZLK010000207.1 GCA_029934875.1 Bacteroidales bacterium
TACATGGATCCTTCTGAAGGGTATTATAGATGATTGCAAAATCATTGATATTTGCAATCTCCTTGTGCAGGAGTACGGTCTTGGCACCTGAATCGATGATCTCATCGATATGCTCAGTTTCAAGGACGATTTCCCTGTCAATGATTACCTCGTTCCGCTCGATGGATACAACCTCACCGGTATCTTCATCCACAAAGTCCTCGATCCAGCTTTTCAGCACACGGGCAGCAAGTTTACGGCCCACCAACTTTTTCAAGCCGGTTTTTGATACCTTAACCTCATCGGCCAGGCCGAAGATCTCAAGCACATCCTTATCACTTTCGTAACCAATGGCCCTGAGAAGAGTGGTAACAGGTAATTTTTTCTTACGATCGATATAGGCATACATCACATTGTTGATGTCTGTCGTAAATTCGATCCATGATCCCTTGAATGGGATAATCCTTGCCGAGTAGAGCTTGGTTCCATTTGCGTGCACGCTCTGACCAAAGAATACTCCGGGAGAACGGTGCAACTGGCTTACTACAACCCTCTCAGCACCATTAATAATAAATACGCCCCGCTCAGTCATATAAGGGACAGTTCCCAGGTAAACATCCTGGATAACTGTATCGAAATCCTCATGCTCGGGATCGGTACAATATAATTTCAGTTTTGCTTTCAACGGTACGCTGAAAGTGAGGCCCCTCTCGACACACTCATCTATGGAGTACCTTGGCGGATCAATGGTATAATCCAGGAACTCCAGAACAAAATTATTCCGGGTATCGGTTATGGGGAAATTATCATGGAAAACCTGGTACAGTCCTTCATCACTACGATTCTCAGGAGTGGTTTCCATTTGAAAGAAATCATGAAATGATTTCAGTTGAACTTCCAGGAAATCAGGATATTCCAGCTGATTCTTTATGGAAGCAAAACTTATACGGTCTTGATTTTTAACTGGCATTGACATCGCTTTTTAATCCGTGGATTAATGTGTAAACATATAAGTGCAAAAAGGCTTAGACCCCCCTTGATGGGGATCTAAACCTGTAAGTGGAAAATGCGATTGCCCTATTATTTAAGCTCAACTTCTGCTCCGGCTTCTTCTAATTGGGTTTTGAGAGATTCAGCTTCTTCCTTGCTTACACCTTCTTTAATAGGTGCAGGTGCGGAATCAACCACAGCTTTTGCTTCTTTCAGTCCGAGTCCGGTGAGTTCCTTAACAAGCTTAACAATCTGAAGCTTGGCTCCACCCGGAGCTTTCAGGATTACATCAAAATCGCTCTTTACGGCATCTCCGCCACCGTCACCACCCTCGGCGGGACCAGCTACGGCAACTGCAGCAGCTGCAGGTTCGATACCATGCTCTTCTTTGAGTACTGTGAGCAACTCATTTACTTCTTTGACGGTCAGTTCGACCAACTGATCAGCAATTTTTTTAACGTCAGCCATTTTTATTGAATTTTTAATGTATTAGTTTTCTTTGTTTGATAATGTTTCCAAAGCGCCGGCCAGTTTTGATCCACCTGAAGCCAATGCAGACACCAGGCTCTGAGCCGGTGACTGAAGTAGCATAAGCAGGTCTCCCAGCAGCTCTTCTTTGTTCTTGATAATGGAGAGGGCTTCAAGCTGATCATCTCCGATATAGATAGATTCTTCCACGAAGGCACCCTTAAGAACAGGCTTCTCCATGGTTCTTCTAAACTCCTTGATCAGTTTGGCAGGGCTATTCCCTGTTTCACAGAACATGATGGAGGTTGAATCTTTCAGTATATCGTAAAGATCATCGAAATCGCCTTCTGACTTCTCCATTGCTTTACGGAGTAATGTATTCTTGACGACAAGCAGATTGATCTCCTTCTCAAAGCATTTCCTTCTCAAACTTGATGTATCCTCAGCATTCAGCGCTGAAATATCGGTGAGGTAGAAATGTTTGGTGTCGTTCAATCGTTGAGCCAAATCCTCAATGATTACATCCTTTTCTTCTCTTCTCATTATATTGAGACTCTTTAGCGATTATTATTCATCTACAACTTTAGCATCTAACTTGATTCCAGGACTCATGGTGCTGGACAGATAGATACTCTTGATATAGGTCCCCTTTGCAGCAGTTGGTTTCAGCTTAACGATCGTGTTTACAAAAACACGAGTATTTTCAGCTATCATTTCTGCAGTAAAGGATACTTTACCAATAGAGGTATGGACGATACCGTATTTGTCTACTTTGAAATCGATTTTACCCATCTTTACTTCTTTGACGGCTTTTCCGATATCCATAGTTACTGTACCACTCTTAGGATTAGGCATCAGGCCCCTGGGTCCCAGTACACGACCGAGTTTCCCCATTTTAGCCATTACAGGAGGCATGGTGATGATTACATCCATATCGGTCCAACCACCAGTGATTTTCTCGATATAGTCATCAAGTCCTACGTAATCGGCTCCTGCCTCTTTTGCTTCATCCTCTTTCTCCGGAGTACACAAGACAAGTACTTTGACATCTTTCCCCGTTCCGTGAGGAAGGGTCACGACGCCACGTACCATCTGATTGGCTTTCCTTGGATCAACACCCAGTCGAACATCGATATCTATCGATGCATCGAATTTGGCGCTGGTTATCTCCTTCACAACTTCAGCAGCCTCACCAATGGTATATAGTTTGTCCTTATCTAACTTCTCTAAAGCTAACTTCCTGTTTTTAGTAAGTTTACTCATCTTTAAAACGAATTAATTGTTAGACGGGAATTCCCCTTTTACAGTTATTCCCATACTCCTTGCGGTACCAGCAACCATTTTCATAGCAGACTCCACGGTAAACGCGTTCAGGTCGGGCATCTTTGCTTCAGCAATCTGGCGAACCTGTTCCCAGGTTACACTTGCTACCTTCTCTCTGTTTGGTTCGGCCGAACCTTTTTTAAGTTTAGCCGACTCCAGCAGTTGAACTGCCACAGGGGGTGTCTTTACAATGAAGTCAAATGACTTATCGCTATAGACGGTAATGATTACTGGCAATAGTTTACCTGCCTGTTCCTGGGTTCTGCCATTAAACTGCTTGCAGAACTCCATGATGTTGACACCCTTGGAACCCAATGCAGGGCCCACGGGAGGGGATGGATTAGCAGCACCTCCCCTGATTTGCAACTTAATTAAGGCTTCTACTTCTTTTGCCATTTCTAATTTATAGTTTATGTACTTACCGCTTACAACATCCGCTGACAACCATACAGGAAGCATTCATGGACATATCGTTGTCTGGAAATTGTAATATTTTAAATTCTCTCTAATCTTTTCTGAGTACTGTATACTGAGTACTGTTAACCATCCTTCTCAACTTGCATAAAACTCAGCTCCAGTGGGGTCTTTCGACCAAAAATCTTCACCATCACTTTGAGTTTTTTCTTTTCATCATTAACCTCTTCGATAATCCCTGTAAAACTATTAAACGGACCATCGATCACCTTCACTGATTCTCCTACAAAGAAGGGAATAGTGATTTCCTCGTCACTGGCAGATAGTTCATCCACCTTACCCAGGATCCTGTTCACTTCAGTTACACGCAAAGGTGTGGGCAATTGGTCTCCTTCAGATCCCAGGAAACCGATGATGTTGGGAATGTTTCTGAGAATATGTGGGATTTCACCAGTGAGTGCTGCTTCAATCAACACATAACCGGGAAAATAGTTGCGCTCTTTACTAATTTTCTTTCCCTTCCTGATCTGGTAAACCTTTTCAGTGGGAATTAAAACCTGCTCAATTGAATCCTGCAGGTTCAACCTGCTGACTTCACTTTCAATATATTCTTTGGCTTTCTTCTCTTTGCCTCCAATGGCTCTGAGAACGTACCACTTCTTTTCCGTAGCGCTCATGGATTATATCAATTTATAGATGCCTTCCAGGATTTTCTGAAAAGAAATATCCATCGCAAAGACGATCATCGAAAAAATCATTGAGGCTACCATTACCACCAGCGCACTGCTCTGTAACTCTTTCCATGTAGGCCAGGTTACTTTGTGAACCAGTTCGTTATAGGATTCCTTCAGGTAATTAAATATTCGCTTCATTTCAGATCAAATTTGCACGGGAGGAGCGACTCGAACGCCCGACACCTGGTTTTGGAGACCAGTGCTCTACCAACTGAGCTACACCCGTGTACTTAACGTATTTAAATAGAGAAGCCGGGGCTCCACAAAGACCCGTGCTCTCTATTCAATATTGTTGTTAAATACTACTCGTCGATTTTAATAACCTGACCGGCACCAACTGTACGTCCACCTTCGCGAATCGCAAAACGCAGACCAACGTTGATAGCTACAGGGTAGATCAACTTCACTGTGATCTCCACATCATCACCAGGCATTACCATCTCAGTTCCTTCAGGAAGCATGATCTCACCGGTTACGTCCAGAGTCCTCAGGTAAAACTGGGGACGATAGTTGTTGTGGAAGGGAGTATGGCGTCCACCTTCCTCTTTCTTCAGAACGTATACCTGAGCCTTGAACTCGGTATGGGGAGTAATCGATCCAGGCTTGGCAATAACCATACCCCTCTTGATCTCCTTCTTATCAACACCACGGAGCAAAAGACCTACATTGTCACCAGCTTCACCCCTGTCGAGGATCTTGCGGAACATCTCTACACCTGTTATTACAGTCTTCCTGCCTTCTGCACCAAGACCAATCAGGTTCATCTCATCACCTGTGTTTACAATACCTGTTTCAATTCTTCCGGTAGCAACTGTACCACGACCTGTGATTGAGAATACATCTTCAACAGGCAGTAGGAATGGTTTTTCATAATCACGGGGAGGAATGGGGATATAAGTATCCACAGCATCCATCAGCTCCATTATTTTGTCTTCCCACTTCTCTTCTCCGTTCAAAGCACCTAAAGCAGATCCATGAATAACGGGAGCATTGTCACCGTCAAATTCATAGAAGTCAAGTAATTCACGAATTTCCATTTCAACCAGTTCGAGTAGCTCATCATCATCAACCATGTCAACCTTATTCAGGAAAACAACGATCTTAGGAACGTTCACCTGGCGGGCCAGGAGGATGTGCTCCCTGGTTTGTGGCATAGGACCATCAGTTCCTGCAACAACGATAATCGCACCGTCCATCTGGGCAGCACCAGTTACCATATTCTTTACGTAGTCAGCGTGACCGGGACAGTCAACGTGCGCATAGTGACGAGATGCAGTTGAATATTCAACGTGGGCCGTATTAATGGTAATACCACGCTCTTTTTCTTCCGGTGCATTGTCAATAGAGTCAAAATCCCTGATTTCAGAGAGACCCTTTTTTGCAAGGACTGTTGTAATAGCAGCGGTCAAAGTGGTTTTACCGTGGTCAACATGACCGATGGTACCGACATTGACGTGCGGTTTGGACCTATCAAATTTTTCCTTAGCCATAACTTGTTTAATTAATTACTCGTTTGTTTGTTATAATTACTTTATAATTTATCTGAGCCAATGCCGGGAATTGAACCCGGGACCTCTTCCTTACCAAGGAAGCGCTCTACCCCTGAGCTACATCGGCTTACTCAAGGTTTGAGCGGGAAACGAGGCTCGAACTCGCGACCCCAACCTTGGAAGGGTTGTGCTCTACCAACTGAGCTATTCCCGCTTGTTTACTCCTTAGAGCATTTAGTTCAAAAGAACTAGTGGGGAAAGAAGGATTCGAACCTCCGAAGTCGTACGACAGCAGATTTACAGTCTGCCCCAGTTGGCCACTTTGGTATTTCCCCTGATTATCAATAAGTAAAGTACGCCTGTCTATACGACCTGAGCCGATGGGGGGATTCGAACCCGCGACCTGCTGATTACAAATCAGCTGCTCTGACCAACTGAGCTACATCGGCATGTCAATAACGTCAATGAAAATACCCTCCAAAATCGGTTCGCAAATGTATGAAGTTTTTTTTTAGTTCGCAAACAATAATTAGCTCTTTTTTAGATGGCATAAAAAAAGCCGCCGAAGCAGCCTTTTTTACATGAGTTTGTGCTTTATTTTTTCCTGACTTTTGTCTTTCGTTTAAGCAGTTGCTTCTTAAGCGCATCTATGGAGAGGTCTGTGGCCTCTTCAAAGGTTTTACACTGTTTCTTGGCAAAAACGGTCTGCCCTTTTATGTCCAGTTTAATCTCCACCAGCTTATTTTCCCGGTCCTCATCATTGTTTAACCTCAGAAAAACCTCGGCTCCCATTATGTCATCATAGACGGTGGGCAACTTTTTGATCTTCGTGTCAATGAATGTCAACAACTTCTGATCTGCATCGAAGCGAATTGAATGCATTTTAATATCCATATAGACCTCCTTATTTTTCAGCCCTTGGATGGGCCAGATTATAAATAGACTTTAACTTTTCAAATGTGTTGTGCGTATAAACCTGGGTAGCAGACAGGTTTGCATGCCCAAGCAGTTCTTTTATGGCATTCAGGTCGGCCCCGTCATTGAGCATATGAGTCGCAAAGGTATGTCTCAATACATGAGGACTCTTCTTATCAAGGCTTGTAACCATGCCCAGGTATTTCTTCACTACCCTGTAAATCAGCGACTCGTATGCCGGCGCTCCACCCCTGGTAACAAACAGTGCATTTACATCCGGATCCTTAACATGTTCCGAACGGAGAACAAGGTAGCGGTCAATGGCCTCAAGAAGCTCCACATTTAAGGGAATCAGCCTCTCCTTGTTCCTTTTTCCAAGAACCTTTACACTTTTTCCAGCCCTGTCAATGGAGGAAGTGCGTAATCCAAGGAGTTCACTACGTCTCATCCCGGTCTGATAAAGAAGGTCAATAATCAACCTGTTCCTCAATCCTTCAAAATCATTCCCGAATTCATAAGTATCCAAAAGATGCTCCATACTACCTTGTTCGACAAATACAGGGTTCCTTTTGTTCATCTTTGGCTTTAATACCCGATCCACCGGGTTGGATACAAGCTCTCCTTCCCGAATCAGGTATTTGCAGTATGTGCTCAGGGCAGCAAGTTTCTTATTAACGGTTCTGGGAGAGATTCCCGAATCCATCTGAAAAACCACCCAGGAACGGATGGTTCTAAAATATAAATCCATGCCCTCCTTGCCATTTTCAAGGCAGAAAGCATGGAATTGCTTCAATATGGTTTTATAAGCTTTGACGGTATGACTCGCATACCTCTTCTCAGCCTGCAGATATTTCAAAAACTCTTCTCTCGTGGTCATAGGCAGCACTTCAGTACCTGCCAAAACCCCGATATACTAGTCTTCCTCCAGCTGCAGTTGCTGAATATAAATGGCCTTAAGCTTTTCCTGACGCTTGATAATGGAAGGCTTAATAAAGGCCTGACGAGCCCTTAATTCCTTTACCACACCGGTCTTCTCAAACTTACGCTTGAACTTCTTTAAGGACCTTTCAATATTCTCACCCTCTTTAATGGGAATTACAATCATTTCAATCTGGTTTTAATTTCGAGCCGCAAATGTAGAGATTCCTGATCTAATATTCAACAAAAACATGCGATTTTTTA
>JAOZLK010000208.1 GCA_029934875.1 Bacteroidales bacterium
TACAAGACTTATGCTATCTTAGCAAGACAAGGTTGTTCTTTGCAGTTTGGCAAAAAAAGGTCACAAATCCGCAACCCACTATTTTCAGGGGACGGTGTAAGTTGCTATGTTATAAGGCAAAGGAGAGCAAGGGGACGCAGTCCCCGCAGCTCCACTAAAGTGCCAGATCATTCGGCGTGGCGTTTTTATTTTATCTCGCCAAACGCATTATAATCAATTGCTTACGCGCCTGTCGCTGAATTGGGTCAGTCAATCATTGATTTGAAACTTATTCGCACTCATACTCAGGCCTAATCATAGACCCATATTAATACCCTGAATTCTCCGCTTAATGAGGGGTGGTTGTAGTTAACATAGTAATAAGGATAAGTAGCCGGAGTAGGATTAACCCAAAAACTTTGTGAGATCATGATGGTAGAATTTGTTAGATGTTGCCAGAAGGCTCCAAAATAAGACGAACCATAGGTGGCAATACCGTATTGGTATTTACTTTTTTCCAATCCATAACCATAGTGAGTTTGCTGGCCATTTTGTCTGTATTGCAGATATACATAGTAGTTACTTGCATCTCCACCCAGCTTATGTTGAAGGGTCACTGAATAGGTAGAATCCGGAAAGCTCTGCCAATCGCTATCATAGGCAGGATTTGGGATTGAAGCTCCCTGATTGGGACCAGCATCTCCGTAAATTGCACCTGTTACAAAAAGATCTCCCTCACAGAATACCGCACGAGCTTCTCCCTGGGACCTTCCGCGGACACCAGCATTGAAGGGATGGTCACTTTGAGTCACCCCGATCATGCCAATATTACTTTCGCTTCTGGCGGTAATGCCATTTCCGTTGGTGCTATATCCCAATATACCACTGTGATTTTCATCTTCTGTACGTCCCACAATGCCATCATCTGCCTCGCTGCGTCCCTTAATTGCCGGAGCTTTGGTGCTTTCCCCATATATCCCTGCTTTATCCGGGGCAGCAGAGGTGCCATAAATTCCATGCCCATGAACACTTTGCCCATGAACACCTGTCCCACTCTGACTGTTCCCCATGACTCCAATCCCCTTGGTATTGTTCCCGTATACCCCTGCTTTGTCCACATGCTCGGTGTACCCTATGACTCCATGGTTTTTTAGGGATACCCCTCTGATACCGGCAGATTCTCCGGAGTGCTCTCCCTGTATAGCTGCCTGGTTCGATGCATTGGATAAGGCATGAACGCCCTTTCCATTTAGAGCATTCACTTCCAAAGCGGGACCCATACCTGTGTTATGTAAGGTTAACAAGGCACTCGAAAATGCTCCACTGGTCGTATCTGGATGATTTTTTAATATAATTTCTTGCTCATTTTCACTTGCTGGAAGTACTTCTTCCGGAAATTTCTTTTCATCATCAAGAGGAATAAGGACATGCGGTTCAGGAACAGGCCTGACATTTATATCCTTAACCGTCAAGGAATTTAGTGATCGAAAGCTATAGGGTGTACTTGTCAGTAACATTCGTTGTTCCATTTCCGGATCCTCATTAAACTGAATGCTCAGGAAATGGGTTTGATTGAAATTTACATCGATTGGACTATTCTTGCCCAGTAGCACATTAAATAATCCGTTGAAGACATGAACACCTGTATGTTTTTCCTGCCAGACTATTTTATCACTATCATTGAAAATTTTGAATACGATGTTCACGTATTCATTTTTAATGGGGTTCTCATTCTCATCAAAAAGAACACCCTGATAATTGATAATTCTGGGTATATCCGAAGCTATGCATATCAGGGGAAGGATCAATGTAATTAGTATGATTATTCTCTTTTTCATTTTAAATCAGTTTTTGAGTATCCTATTTATTGATCCATATTCTTATCCTTACCTGTTCCACCAGTGGATCATCCTCTTCTCTGTACACATGAATTGAGTTATTTGTCAAGGCATACCAGAATGCTCCATAAGCTTCACGTTCAGATATCAGTGTAAATACTCTTTTCCGGTAATAATCTCCTCCCATTTTATATTGATGAATCCCGTAAACACTGCTTTTGAACCACATATCCACCAAATAATTTTCCGGATTATCACCCAAAAAATGATTAATTTCCTTTCCTTCTCCAACATTTACAGGCAACCACCCGCTATCAAAAGCCGGAGGTATAAACAAGCCGCTATTGTTTCCTTTAACTCCGGTAATAGCTCCTGTTACATATAAATCCCCTTCGCAATAGATAGCCGCACCACCAGCGCCTCCTTCGTTACGTGCATGAACACCTGCAAATCCTGTTTGCTTGCTGGAGGAAACACCCATTATACCATCCCTTGACACTTTCCCATCGGCTCTGCCTGTTACGCCAGTTCCAAATTTGCTGTGTCCAAATACGCCACTCTTATCCGGATCATTTGTCCACCCCGTCACACCATAACTTTTAGTACTCTTTCCTTTGATTGCCACCCCTTTGTTATGGTCTGCATGAATGGCAGCTATCGTATTATTGCCTGGTGAATTCTTACCTACCACCCCATGCCCATTTGTACTCTGTCCATATACACCATTACCACCTGAACTCATTCCCCATACACCCTTACCCTGTGAATTATTTCCATAAACGCCAGCTTTAGCTCCATGTTCTCCATAACCTATGACGCCATGATGATTCTTACTTACCCCCCTTACACCGGAGCGAATGTTCAGGTTTTCACCTTCGATGGCGGCAAGATCTTTTGCTGATCCCTTTGCGAGGATTGCATTGGATTTTTCACTTTGAGCAAAGACAGCTGTACCCATACCCTGGTTGCTGACATACAATAGAGAACCTGCCAGTTCACTTTGAGAAGTATCAGGCATATTTTTCCGGAGATATTCTGTAATCAGGCCATCTGGGATAACCTCTTTCGGAAAGTGGCCGTCTTTATCCAGGGGTAAAAGATGCCCTGGTGTTGGTGTGCTGCTTATTCCAAATCCGGCCAGTGAATCTGCTGAGATTGAATTGAAACTATACGCTGAGGAGGTCATTGGGATTCTTGGCAGAAGCTCCTGACCGGAGCCAATCTGAATTCCGAGTTGGCTGGGACTTCCGAAATCCCAGGTTAATGGATTTACAGATCCAAGAAATACATTCAGCATTCCCCCAGCGATAAAGAGATTTCCATGTTTTTCATTCCAAACCTCAACGTTGTTGGCATAAAGGCGAAACGTAATTTCGTAATTACCTTCTGGTAGTGGATCACCAGAATCTGTAGTTAATATGCACTGAAAGTTTATAATCGGGGGTATCTCGCTTATTGCTTTCTGTGAACTAAGCAATAAACAACAAATAAGCAGCATGGTATACCTTCTTTTCATAGTCAATCTGTTTATTAGTACATGGTCCAGATTCTCACTCTTACCTCCTGGATGTAGTTGTCATCCGTAAATATGTTTACCTTAATAGTCTTTTGTGTAAGCTCGTTCCAGAAACATCCGTAATTCCAGTATTCATCTGGATTTGGGGGTCTGTTTGGATCCGAATCTATTTCTCCTTTCGAAAAATAATCACCGCCATAGCGATAGTTATGTATCCCAAAATCACTGCCTCTGAACTTTAGTTCAACGATGTAATCATCCGGTTCCCCTCCGATATTGTGTTCAAAAACCCGAACTAACTGGTGATTAATTGCATGAGGGGTCCAGCCTGCCTGCGTTCTGTTCTTCCAACCACTATCGTAAGCGGGTCTCATAAATGGAGCAAGCTGTCGGGAAGTATAATTACCCCGTATCCTGCCGGTAACATGCAATTCGCCTTCCGCAGCCAGAGCAGGTCCATTCCCCTCATTCCTGGCCCAGATAGCTGCATGCCCGGGATTTGTACTAAGGGTTACCGCCAAAACACCATCTTTGTTATCACTTCTACCAATCACCCCACTTCCTTTAAGGCTAAACCCGAATACACCGCTTTTCTCTCCACTGTTGGTCCACCCAACTACCCCGTCATTTGCATTGCTTCTGCCATTGACTCCAAAGCCCTGACTGTTCTCGCCTAAAATGGCACTTTTATCAGCAGCTGCAGTCTCCCCATAAACGGCATGTCCATCATTTGTTTGACCAGATACTCCGTGATGCTCAATACTGTTACCCCATACTCCGGTTCCATTCTGGTTATTGCCGAGCACTCCTGCATTGGCAGCAGATTCAGAATATCCGATTACTCCGTGATGAAGTTTACTTGTTCCTCTAAGGCCTGCTCCCAGTCCTAAATTTTCACCTTCAATAGCTGCTTGCGTATTGGAATTGTTTTTAGATATCAATGCTTTGGAACCCTTACTTTCAATGAATAATCCCCTATCTGATCCTGTATTTAGGGCAGACAGTACCGGCCTTGCAGTGGAGGCAACTGAACTATCCCTGGTATTTTTGCGTATCCCATCATATTCAGGCTTTTTTACTCTAAACACCGACGGAGGGAACTTACCATATTTATCAAGCGCGAGCAGCTTATTGGGTTCCGGAGTAGCCGAAGCTTCAAAACCATCGATGCTATTTGCAATTTTCGCATGCAGACTATAGGGAACTGAAGCCAGAGGAATTAAAGGATTAAGTTCTTTTTTACCTGCAATGGATATTCCCAGGAAATACGCCTGGTCAAATGGTAAGTCAATGGGTTTGATGATACCCAGGAGAACATGAAAGTGACCATCCTCTGTTTTAACGTACGGATGATCCTCGTGCCATAAGAGAAGCTTGGATGAACTGTAAATGGAAAAGCCCATCAAATAATTCCCATCAGAAAAAATTTCCCCATCCTCATTGTATACCATCCCCTGATAGGAAAGATACTGGGCTGAAGTGCTCATTCCGCTTAATAATGCACCTAGTACAAACAAAAGAATATACCCATGCCTTAATGAAGTAATTTGAGTTTTATCTTTTCGCGTTATATTCATCTTATAGCTGTTTATTTCGTTATAATTGTCTTTAATAGAGATCTGTACTTTGGATTAGATTTCCCAGGTTCCCTGGCAATAAACTCCATGATATAGATACCCGGTGCAAGACCCAATTGGTCCCGGGTAAAATGGACTTCATGTTCACCGGATTCAAAATTGTTGTCGAATAAGATTTTGTGCTTAGATCCATTTATTAAGTATACATGTGATGATAGCTCTAAGCTTTCAGAACACGTAAATCTAATTATGGCATCTCTCTCAATAGGATTGGGAAATAAACTGACCTCAAATTCATTGGCAGGAAGAAAGGTCAATACCCCAATGGGAACTTCCGGTGAAAATTTATCACTTGCCCAAAACCCCGAAGATAATAAGCTGATTTCACCAACATTACCAGTTGCCATGCAGGCTCCGAGACTGGATGAATGGTAAAAGTTTTGAGTTGAATTAAATAGAAATGTCCCGGAAGTAAAATTGTACTTCTGAACCTTGAACTTATCCGGGGTTTGAGCTGCTATAGAAAATAAAATCCCCTCTGCAAGAATTATTGCAAATACAAATGGAACAATCTTGTGCCTCATAGTATTAAATTTTGTTATACAAATTATGACATGGGAGACACAAATACTTGTAAAAAATGGACTTTTTAGTCCATATGTAGTATATTGAGAGATAGTTATGACTCAAGATGATAGAACTGGAATTCATAGAGATACCAGAATATCTGAAAGCATTCATTCGGAAGATTACCCTCTTTAAAAGCAGGGAGAGTATCAATTATTTGCAGAAAATCACGCCCTCTCCTTACGTTTGTTTTTCCTATAATCATTGTAGTATACCGGCATACCAGACGAGCAGGAAAACGTATACATTTAAGCATCGCTTACACCTGGCAGGTCCAAAAACCGATAGTGGCATTTACGTCAAATACAATGGGGTACTGCATCAGATTTTATTTGAATTCAAACCATGCGTGTTTTACTCAATTTTCAGGAAATCACCCTTTGGCATTGAAAATCAATTGGTACCCCTGGAGGGTTTTGAATCAGGCAAAATATGCCATTCACTGGAAGAAACTCTTAAAAACTTGGATGAAACGGAAAACCAAATAGAAATCATTGGGAAATATCTGGTCAGAAAAGTTGAAGATAATTTTCAAAATATAAATCGCCGAATTCAGGGTGCAGCCCAAACCATGCAGGAAAAGAACGGGCTAATTTCCAAAAGCGAACTGCTCGACAAAAGTTTTCTCTGCGAACGACATTTTAATCGTCAGTTTAAAAAGTGGATCGGAATTTCGCCGAAACAATTTTCAAAACTTGTTCAGTTACATGCAATTATAGATACTTTATTTCATAACAGGGAACTCAAACTTCAGGAAGTTGCTTTAATGTATGATTTCTACGATGCTTCCCATTTTATTAATTATTTTAAGAATCTGACCACCTCCTGTCCCAGTATTTTTATCCGACGAAATGATCATATTGCAATGAATTATTATCGTAAGATCCTACCGGAAAAAGCAAGGATAAAAGAATATGACTTGGTGAAGTAAATCCTCGTTTATTCCAACTCGTATCCTATGTTATGTTGAATTTCTCCGGTGTATGGGTGTTCCCTTATCGGATCCATAACTAGATACCGTATCACTGTCTTAAATGACTCTAGCTGAGATGTACAATTCGGTCCTTATGAACCACCTCGGCCTATGAGAATTGAGCCACCACTTCCGGGTTTAAGGTCCATCGGATAAACGGTTAATATTAAGCGTATTACTAGTGTGGTGTAATCGGTAAATAAAAAGCTGGTTACGGGCATGCCATACATGTATAGCGAGGGCAATCATAGTGCTGCTGTGAGACTGTGTAAAACATGGGTTGAAGACAACATCATTTACCTTAATGCTGAAGAACGGAACTCACCAAAGTCCTTCATCCTTTCTTGGAACTTGGATTACCAAGGCAGTTATTATCTCTGGACTCTCGCTGACCTACCTACCCTCATGAACCTATAAAAAAATGCATTTTCTTAACCTCATTAAATCAGTTGGTTACCCCGTTATCAGAAAAAAACAACGAAAAAAGCGGTAACACTTTGATGCCTATCAGTATTAATACAATAGAAACAATAATTAGAGTGATTTGGAAACCCTGACAAGATTCAATCGTGTAACTGGAGACAAAGCCTACTCAATTTGGTTTGGTTATAATGATGGTGATTCTGAATACTTCGATGCTATGGTGGAAGTTGAACTCGACCTTGAACTGATTATAGGGTCAAATGGAGAAGTGTATGCCTATCGTAGCAACTTACCTCAGTTTTTAGCAATGTTTTTTAAACGGAGTGGTGCTTGGGAGTTCACTGAAGATACAGACGACCTCAGTGAAAAGGATTTGTTCCGACTGGAAGTTATATGCAGGAACTTTGCTTTTAATTAAAAACCCGACCAAATAAAGGGACGTTTATTTACACAAGGAATTACAGGGGAGGTTAAGACCAAAATAATGGGGGTTCAGCGACACCTAATTGTTTACCCACCTTTATTTACAGATACCGCATCATTA
>JAOZLK010000209.1:0-2172 GCA_029934875.1 Bacteroidales bacterium
ACTTCTTTGCGTATTCAATCAAGGATAAAATCGTGAATTGGCTCGATCCAAAACCAATAAGCTACCAGGGAGAGAAACAAAATATGGAAGATTTTAACGGGTACCTGGAGAAGTAGTCCAGATGGGAACAGTACCCGGGAATTGATGGGGTGGTCTCAGATATATTCTCTATCATTGCGTAAAGGTGTATTGTTGTCAGCACCCTGAATTTACTGACTCCTCAGCACTTTCAGGGAACAATCTCTCCCTTTTTCATAAATAATTCAAGCTAGATGCGTAGACTATTTTTTATCCTGATCGTAGCCATACTGGCCACAACACTGATTGAGGCGCAGAACCTTCTTCAATTTGAATGGAAGTTTAAAACGGGGGATGATCCTGCATGGGCCAGTCCCGATTTTGATGATTCCGGATGGGAGACCCTTGAAGCCGGAGCAGATTGGGAGCTACAGGGATATGATAGCTATGACGGGTATGCATGGTATCGGCAGAAGGTGATCATTCCCTCTTCCCTAAGAGAAGAAGCGGAGGAGATGGGCGGACTGGTGCTCAAGCTGGGCCGGATTGATGATGCGGATGTGACCTTTCTGAATGGTCAGCTTCTTGGACAGACCGGGGAGATGCCCCCCGAATATGTCACAGGCTACAGTGTATTAAGAGCCTATACCATTGAAGTGGACCAGATTCTTTGGGATCAGGAGAATACCATTGCAGTTCGTGTATTCGACGGTGGTGGTGGCGGCGGAATTGTGGAGGGTCCTACGGCACTTTCAGTGATAGGTATGGACGAGCTGGTGACTGTCGAGCCGCTGATGGGACGTGAGGATCACCTCTTTCTGGATGATGGCACGGTAAGTTTGACAATGCTTGTAAAGAATGAACTGAAAAAGGCATTAAATGGTGAAATAGTCATCGATGCAAGGACCGATTTTGGAGAGTCGCTTGTGAAGACCAGCCACCTGGTGAAAGTCCGTTCGGGCAAAATGAAAAAGATTCCGGTGGAACTTGGGGAATTGAATCCCGGTTTTTACAACATATCGCTTACATTGAAAAGCGATGCGGATAATAAGCGTTCCGATTTTGCCATCGGGGTGAGGCCGGAGGAAATCGTATCTCCCCTTGACCGTCCTGTCGATTTTGATGACTACTGGCTTAGGGCAAGAAGGGAGCTGGATGCCGTCGCACCGCAGTTTAAGCTGAGCAGGCAAGAGGAATATTGTACTGATACACGTGAGGTTTACCTATTAGAGATGCGCTCCCTTGGGAACATCCTGGTACGTGGCTGGTATATGCGCCCGGTAAAAGATGGAGTATATCCCGCCATGCTGCATGTGCAGGGATACAGCAGTGGAAAGATACCCGGTAATCTTTACCAGGGTGATGATATGGTATCGCTGGCATTGAATGTAAGGGGACATGGCAATAGCCGCGACCATGTGGACCCGGGTTTTCCAGGATATATCCTTTACAATGTGGATGACAAGGAGACCTATGTTTACCGGGGAGCCTATATGGATTGTGTGAGGGCTGTGGATTTCCTTTATTCCCGTTCAGAAGTTGACACCTCCCGCGTAGTGGTTGAGGGAGGAAGTCAGGGTGGTGCCCTGAGTTTTGCAACAGCTGCACTGGACAATGAACGCATAGATCTCTGCGTTCCCCATGTGCCTTTCCTTTCTGACTTCCGCGACTACTTCAAAGTGGCCACCTGGCCGGCCAATGAGTTCTTTGCCTACTTCAAAGAGCATCCGGATATTCCTGAAGATGATATCTACAAGACCCTTAGTTACATCGATATCAAGAACCTGGCACCGTGGATCAAGGCCCCGGTATTTATGTCCGTTGGTCTGAAAGACAAGACCTGTCCGCCACACATCAATTTTGCCGCCTACAACCAGCTGAGTGTTCCAAAGGAATACCTCGTTTATCCAAATGCAGGGCATGGTTTGCCGGGGGCTTATAAGGATGTAATGATGGAGTATATCCGGAAACAGTTTAAAATGGAAGAGTATAAATCAAAAAGCAAATGAGGTTCTTTTTTTCGATCATTCTTGCAACAGTCCTGTGAAAATTATTACTTTTAAATCACTCAAACCCAATAACCAATAACCAATTAACCAACTAAACTCACCCCTATGGTTATCATTCAGTCGTATTTAATCGCAGTCCTCATGT
>JAOZLK010000209.1:2272-7470 GCA_029934875.1 Bacteroidales bacterium
ACTAAACTCACCCCTATGGTTATCATTCAGTCGTATTTAATCGCAGTCCTCATGTGTGTCATCACCATGCTGTGCTGGGGCTCCTGGGCCAATACCCAGAAAATGGCATCTAAAAAATGGGCTTTTCAGCTCTTTTATTGGGATTATTCCCTGGGTGTACTTCTCCTTTCTCTGATCCTGGCCTTTACCATGGGCAGCAGTGGCGAGGAGGGTCGGGGTTTCCTGGCCGATCTTGGACAGGCCGACGGTAAGGCCATTGGTTCGGCCCTCCTGGGCGGTGCTGTTTTTAATATTGCGAACCTGCTCATCGTAGTGGCCATTAATATTGCAGGCATGGCAGTGGCCTTCCCCATTGGAATCGGATTGGCCCTTGTGATCGGGGTGGTTGTGAATTACCTGGCAACTCCCCTGGGTAACCCGGTGATTCTCTTTGCAGGTGTTGCCCTGGTGGGAATCGCCATTCTCCTGGATGCCATTGCTTACAAGAAGCATAGTGGCAGCGGGGGGAAATCGGCCACCACCAAAGGGATTGTCATTTCCGTCCTGGGTGGTATCCTCATGGGATTCTTCTACCGCTTTGTGGCGGCCTCCATGGTCACCGATTTTGCGGCGCCGGAGGCAGGTAAATTAACGCCCTACACCGCATCGGTAATCTTTGCACTTGGCCTGTTAATCTCCAATTTTGTATGGAATACCTTCTTCATGTACAAACCCATTTCAGGCGAGCGGGTAACTTACGGGGACTATTTTAAAAAGGGAGATACAAAACTACACATGATCGGGATCCTGGGGGGTATGATCTGGAGCCTGGGTATGACCTTTAGCATCATTGCCTCTGAGCAAGCTGGTTATGCTATTTCTTACGGACTCGGACAGGGGGCCACACTGATTGCCGCTCTCTGGGGTGTATTTATCTGGAAGGAATTCGGGAAGGCTGAAGGGCTGAAAGGAATCCTGGTGGCCATGTTCCTCTTTTTCCTCATTGGCCTGGGCATGATCATTGCCGCCCGCTTAGTATAAACCTCATCTTTTAAGAAGATCATCCATTATGAAAAAGATTCTGGTAGTCGGAAGTTCCAATACCGACCTGATTATTAAAGTGTCCGAGATTCCACGTCCGGGAGAAACCCTGCTGGGTGGGAAATTCATGACCTTTCCCGGGGGGAAGGGAGCCAACCAGGCGGTTGCTGCCGCCCGGGCCGGTGGAGATGTGGTTTTTATTGCCTCGGTGGGGGAAGATGCCTATGGGCTTAATTCCATTAAAGAGTATAAGCTGGATAATATCAATACTGAGGATATTAAAATTTGTAAGGGAGTTCCATCCGGGATTGCCATGATTACCATTGCTGATAGCGGTGAAAATGCGATTACCGTTGCATCCGGTGCCAATGAGAAATTACTTCCCGATGATCTGGATGAGGCTGAAGAAGCTTTTGATGAAGCTGACTATATGATCATTCAGCTTGAAACGCCCCTGGAAACTGTTGAGAAGGCAATCTCTTTGTGCGGGGAGTTTAATACCACGGTTATTCTGAATCCTGCCCCGGCAGCAGCATTATCAGATGTAATCCTTTCTGGAGTCGATATCATCACCCCCAATGAAACCGAGGCAGAGAGCCTAACAGGAATAAAAGTGGAAGGTGAGGAGGACGCAGGCAAAGCAGCTGAGGTGTTACATCAGCGTGGCATTGGCACTGTAATTATTACCATGGGTTCGGCAGGTGCATTTGTTTCGGACAAAGCTTCCGGACTGCTTAAGATGATTGCCGGTTTCAGTGTTTCGGCAGAGGACACAACGGCGGCAGGAGATGTATTTAATGGTCAGCTGGTCGTTGCCCTTTCCGAAGGGCTTTCCCTGGAAAAGGCCATCCGGATGTCCCATGCTGCAGCGGCTCTTTCAGTTCAGAAACTTGGAGCCCAGAGTTCTATCCCCAGGAGGGAAGAAACTGACTATTTTCTGGAACAAAATTAGTTTTAAACTTCAAAAATACAGATATGAAAACTTGGATGCAATTAGGATCAAAGCTTGGTATAGTTTCTTTGATTCTCACGGTTTTGCTATGTTCATGCACCGGGAGTCAGGGTGACAATCCGCATACGCAATCCGCTTATCCCGATGAGTTCACCCTCACAAAGGGGGCCCTGATGGATAAGATCAAAGGAGGCTGGGCAGGCCAGGTAATTGGATGCACCTATGGAGGGCCAACCGAATTTAAGTACAATGGCACCATGATCCAGGACTACATTCCTATTGTTTGGGACGATAGCAGGATGGAGTGGTACTATCACAATGCACCTGGTTTGTATGATGATATTTACATGGACCTGACCTTTGTTGATATATTTGAAAAGGAGGGACTGGATGCCCCTACACTGTCACATGCTAAGGCATTTGCCAACGCAGAGTACAACCTGTGGCATGCCAACCAGGCAGCCCGTTATAATATTCTCAATGGAATGGAGCCGCCGGCAAGCGGACACTGGGAGAACAATCCCCACGCCGATGATATCGATTTCCAGATTGAAGCTGATTTTGCCGGACTGATGAATCCGGGAATGGTAAACTCTTCTTCAGAAATCTGTGACCGCATCGGTCACATTATGAATTATGGTGATGGGTGGTACGGAGGCGTTTATGTTGCAGCCATGTATTCACTTGCATTCTATTCGGATGATATTCCCTTCGTCCTTACCGAGGCCCTGAGAACCATTCCTGAAGAAAGCCAGTTTTTTCAGTGTATTCATGATGTAATCATCTGGCACAGTCAGTTTCCGGACGACTGGAAACGCACCTGGTTCGAGGTGGAGAAGAAATGGTCGTCCGATATTGGTTGTCCCGATGGGGTATTCCAGCCCTTTAACATCGACGCAAAAATCAATGCTGCCTATATTGTTATCGGGATGCTTTATGGGGAAGGCGATTTTGGAAAAAGCGTGGATATCAGCACAAGGTGCGGACAGGATTCCGATTGTAATCCAGCCAGCGTGGGAGGGATTCTTGGTACCATGCTGGGATATGATAACATCCCCTCCGATTGGAAGCAGGGACTGGACAAGGTGGAAGGAATGGACTTCAAGTACACCACAATCTCCCTGGATGATACCTACGACATGAGCTTCCGGCAGGCGCTGGGAATGATCGACAGGAATGGGGGAGAGACCGAAACAGACGAGGTGCACATCCCACTCCAGGAGCCTGAAACTGTTCCCTTTGAAAAGGCTTTCGAAGGTCATTTTCCGGTGAAAACCATTGACCTGGGATGGGGTGGAAAAAGCTTGCAGGTTGGTGCAGAGACCGAATATGAATTTGATTTTGAAGGCAAGGGTTTTGTTGTCAGGGGGGAAGCCACAAAAGAAGATGAGTCGATGAAGGAGTCGGTGCTGGAAGTTGAGATCTTCGTAGATGGTGAATTGTACGAGAAGACTTTGATGCCCACCGCATTCAGCAAGCGAAAGCATGAGGTGGCATGGAAATACAATATGTCCGATGGCTTACACAATGTGAAAGTGGTGCTTAAAGATCCTGTTAAGGGCTATGAACTCGTGATGAGCAGTGTACTGATCTACGGAGCAGAGCCCGCACTTTAGAAGGTAATTTTTTTAATTCAGGTAAAATGAGCCCTATTATTTTTTATTCGTCTGGCTTCTGAGTGGCAATCAGATAACGGTGCTCCCCGGCCATGTTTTTATTGGGCCACAATTTGTTTCGCCACCATATATCCTCCACAGGTTTTTCACGGATGGCTACCCCTCCCGAATTGCTTTGGTTCGTCTGATTCAAATCAAGCCGAAATCCGGTGAAGTAAATTCCGAAAGGCTGTTCTTCGCCATCGTTTATGTTCCATACCCCAAGTGTAAGTACAAGGCGATCCACATTCAGATCGCTGTAATTTATACCAGGAGTGACCTTTTCAAAATCCTGTGCTATGTTCAATGTAGTATCCTGCCAGGAGTCAGCTTTTGTACTCAGGGCAAAATGATGGTAAGGAACATCTTTATTCCTATTCCTGGCACCCCAGTTGTTTACCCAGATTTTTCCTGCCGAATACATGATTTTAAGCAGCCTGTTGCTCCCCGAATACCCCTCTGCCAGGATATAGCCCCCGGCAAAGCCATCCGGATTGGTTTGGGCTCCATCTATCCTGTAGTTGAAGTGGATGCTTGGGGTGTCCCCATTTTCAATTTCAAGGGCCTGGGTAATCCTGTTAATGTCCTGGGGAAGCCGGTCCTGCCCCGGAGCCTGGTAGCCTCTTCTTCTACAAAAGAGGTATAGTGCTGTGCCCTCTCTTTCAGGAGCCTGACGCGATTCGCACAGGTTGGATGGATGCACATCCTCGGTATATACATATCGCCTGGCCCAGGACTTCAGTCCATTCTGAAAATCGGGATTAATGAAGTTTCTGGCAGTCGGAAGCTCCCATTTTTCTGATAACCACAGGGGATAGGCCACCTCATCAAATTCAGGCAATTGCGAAGGGTAAGAATACAGCTCTTCGTTAACTGTTTTATACTGAACAGAAGCAGAATCGCCGGTGATTTGGATGATGGCCACGCCCTGGCTGGGGCCTCCGTAATAATCCTCCTCTCCAAAGGAGCGCGGCCGGTAGCCGGCTGCCGGCATGTTAATCAGATTGATCCCCCTCATAGAGATTGCCGTTTTAAATGATGCTTTTACAGGGATATGTACATGACCGCTCAGGCAATACTTCACATTTCCATGTTTTACCAGGATATCAAGATAGGTCCTGCGCACATAAACCGACTCGGCGTAATTGATATGGGGAGTAATTCCAATGGGCTGAATTGGCACATGCTGGAAGACCATGGTGGGTCTCTCTTTGTGCTTTTCCAGGTCCCTTTCCAGCCAATCGAAATAGTGAGGGTGGGTTTCCCAGAAATTCGTTCTGAGGGGATCGGGCCAGACGATGAAGTGCCACCTTCCCGCATTAAAGGAGTAGAGCAGTTTATCCAGGCCATTGATAGCTTTTTGTGCCGCCAGGAAATTTTTGAATGCGTCCATGTTATAGCCCGGCCCAAACCCGGACTTCAACAGGGTCTCATGATTTCCGATTCCATAGAGGACCGGAGATTTGATTTTGGAGAGAAATTCATTCATCTGTACCAGGTCCTTTTCATAGCCCCAGTCATCGCATACATCGCCAGCCACAATGGTGAAAAGGGGATCGAACTCCAGGCGA
>JAOZLK010000210.1 GCA_029934875.1 Bacteroidales bacterium
TTCCTGATTTAATATTCAACAAAAACATGCGATTTTTTAAACCAACTGAAACTGCAACAAAAATTAGACTTTATATAACTACCGGAATTTTGTCAAACTATTTTCCTCATCTATAAAAATAGGAAAAAAAAACTTGGAATACAATACAAGTTCGAAGCCGGGAAGCCTAATGTGCAAAATCAAGGTAAGGGCCAATCCGGTCAAGGGTAGAGTCCGGAAGCAAACTGTTCTGCCTGATCTCCTCTGCTGATTCAAGCGCCCCCTTCGAATCAATATAGCGAAAGAGTGCTTTCACGTGCTCATACTCGAGGTAAGGATGCCTGAGCAGGTCCCTGAAAGCAATGCTGTTAATATGCAGCTTATCCAATCCGCTGGAGTCAAGAACAAGCAGGGGAGTTACAAGCTCAAGCGTTTCCTGCCTCATTCCGTATACCTCGGATAGCTGGGCCACCCTGCAATAGCCACCCAGTAAGGCTCTGTATCTAACGATCCGACCAGCAAATACCGGTCCGATTCCCGGCAATTTCAGCAGGGAAACAGAATCTGCCTTATTGAGATGAAGAAGGCCCGGAGCAGAACCGATCCTCGTGTCAGAGTCGATCCTCGTTCCAGAACCCATCCTCGTGTCAGGGATTGATCTGTATCCGGACTTATGCCCTGATCCCGCACTGCTATGCAGGCCAGGTACGCGGGAAAGTTGCTTCAGGCTGTCTGCCCTTGCTCTTTGGTCCAGGAAGATCCGGGCCTCCTGCTGAAACTGCTCCAAATCCGCAGGCTCCCGGGCAGGCACGACACCCATGATCACTCTGAATCCAAAGCTTAGAATCACAAGCAGGGAAAGCAGTAGCATGGCCCGCTGCTCACCACGGGGCAGCAGGTAATACTCGCGTAATAGTCTCCTGATCATTTAATGATTAATGGACCAGGCAGCCTAATATCAGTTGCTGATGATAGAAATTTTTAACCTATGGAAGGAAACAGTGTAATCACCTTGCTGTAGACGCCCAGGGCAAAAAGCAGGGCGATGGCCAGGGGAGCCACAAATTTTACCAGGAACATGAAGATTTTATAATACCCGGTTTTGTATTTACCATCGCTGGAGAGTTCACCCTTTGTAGTATCACCGGAAAGGACCCACCCGATGAAAACAACAATGAAGAAACCTCCAAGTGGTAGCAGGAGGTCAGGGGACCCGTTAAATACCGCGAATACATCCTCAGAAAGCATACAGAGTATCCCCAGGAAACTAACAGAAACCATGGCCAGGATGGCAGCCCTTTTGCGGGTCATCTTCAACTGCTCGGAGAAATAGGCCACTATGACCTCCAGAACCGATATGGTGGAGGTGAGGGCTGCAAAGCAAAGCAGCAGGAAAAACATGAAGGCCCAGATAAGTCCGCCTGACATGCTCTGGAAGATCACTGGCAGGGTAATATATACGAGGTCCGGTCCACTGTCAGGACTAATTCCGAATGCAAACACAGCCGGGAAAATGGCCAGTCCTGCAACAATGGCAATCGCTGTATCTGCAAAAGCCACACTCACTGCAGTACTTGCCAGGTTCTCCTTCTTCTTAATGTAGGACCCATAGGTGATCAGGGTACCCATTCCAATAGAAAGTGAAAAGAAGGCCTGCCCCAGGGCCTCAACAATAATCTTCATGGGAGCCGCCTTAATGGTTGAGAAATCCGGCTTGAAAAGGAACAGCAATCCTTCCCTGGATCCTTCAAGGGAAAGTGACCTTACCACAAGAACAAGCAGGAGAACAAGCAGAATGGGCATAAGGATCTTGGCATACTTTTCAATCCCATTTTTAACCCCCGAAATCACAATAAATCCGGTAAGAATCATCATCACTGCAAACCAGATCATGGGTCTCCACATACCGGAAACGAAACTCTCATAATGAGAGCTGAAGAAACTTCTAACCGCATCATTATCCATCTCCGCAAATCCGATTTTATCGGCGGTGAGCATCCACTTTACCGACTGCACAAGGTATTCAAGTGTCCAACCGGCAACAACCGTATAAAAAGCAAGAATAATAAAAGCAGAAACAACTCCCAGCAAGCCAACAAGATGCCATTTCTTACCGGGAGTTATTTTTTTAAATGCACCTACAGCATTAAGCTGAGCAGAACGGCCAATGACAAATTCCGACATCATCACCGGAATGCCTATGGCGGCAATAAAGAGCAGATAAATGAGCAGGAAGGCTCCTCCCCCATTCTCGCCGGCCACATAGGGAAATCTCCAGATATTCCCCAATCCAATGGCCGAACCAGCAGCAGCGGCAATTACGCCAAACTTACTGCTAAAACTGTCTCTTTCACTTCCTCCGCCCTGAAACATAACCCTGAATTAGAGTCTGTCAATGCAATTCAGGTCCTCAAAGGCAACCTTCAAACGCTCGATCAGCGACTTTTCAGATTCCCTCATCCAAACCCTGGGATCGTAGTATTTCTTATTGGGCTTATCTTCACCATCGGGATTCCCAATCTGACCCTGTAGGTAAGCGTGGTTCTTGGCTTCGAACTTGCGAACACCATCCCATGATGCCCACTGTGTATCGGTATCGATATTCATCTTGATTACACCATAAGCGATGGCCTCACGAATTTCCTCCTGGGTGGATCCTGAACCGCCATGGAAAACGAAAAACAAGGGCTTCTTGTCAAGACCATATTTCTCCTCAACAAATTTCTGTGAATTGTCAAGAATCTTGGGAGTAAGCTTCACGTTACCTGGCTTATAAACACCATGTACATTACCAAATGATGCAGCAATGGTGAAATTGGGGCTTACCTTGGAGAGTTCTTCGTAAGCATAAGCCACATCCTCAGGCTGCGTATAGAGCAGGGAGTTATCCATGTCGCTGTTATCCACTCCATCCTCTTCTCCACCGGTGCAGCCGAGTTCGATTTCAAGGGTCATTCCGATCTTGCTCATGCGGGCCAGGTACTTCTTGCATGTCCCGATATTCTCTTCGATGGGCTCCTCAGAGAGATCCAGCATGTGTGAGCTGAAAAGCGGCTTACCATAAGCTTTGAAATGCTTCTCACCTGCATCCAGTAATCCGTCAATCCAGGGCAGCAGTTTTTTTGCAGCATGGTCGGTGTGAAGAATCACGGGAACGCCATAAAGTTCAGCCATGGCATGAACATGCTTGGCTCCACTTACAGCACCTGCAATGGCAGTCTTCTGGTCTTCATTTGAAAGTCCTTTACCCGCATAAAAAATAGCTCCACCGTTGGAAAACTGAATCATCACTGGCGAGTTAACAACTTTTGCAGATTCAATGACAGCATTCACCGAGTTGGTTCCCACCACATTCACGGCAGGTATTGCAAATTCATTTTGCTTGGCAATCTCAAGCACTTTTCTAAGGTCATCACCAGTTACTACACCAGGTTTAACCGCATCTAAAATCTTATTGGACATGATAATATCTATTAAATTGGACTGTATATAAATAAGCCCACAAAATTAGTATAAATATTCGTAAAATCAACAGGATCAGAAGGGATATCCGATGGCAAGATTGTAGGTCAGGTCCCGTCCCTTAATGCCCGAATTTCCAGGCAACCAGTTGGAGCCCTCAAGGGCATAGGGTGAGCGAAGGGGAACCCCAAGGTCGAAACGAAAAATAAAGAAACTAAAGACTGCCCGTACACCCGCTCCGGTTCCAACTGCCAACTCCTTATAAAAGCGGCGAAATTCAAAACCAGCTCCCTCCCGGTCATCCTCCTTCGAAAGAGACCAGATGTTGCCTGTTTCAAGAAAAAGCGCCGCCTCCAGTTTCCAGAAGAGTTTAAAACGATACTCCATATTCGCTTCCAGCTTTACATCACCGGTCTGGTTCGGATAGGTGGTCTCATCAGGATCCTCGTATGAACCCGGTCCCAGGCTCTTCACCTGCCATGCTCTGATACTGTTTGCACCCCCGGAAAAGTATTGTCGCTCAAAAGGCATGGCATTGGAATTCAGGTAGGCAAAGCCAACTCCTGCAAAGCCCCGGAAAATAATGCTCACATCCTCATATAGAAAGGAGTAGCTCCGGCCATCGATGTCTGCTTTAAGATATTGGGCAAAATCGACTCCCAGCAGCTGGTATTTTTCACCTTCAGGAGGATCCTGGGCAAACAAACTGTACCCTGCATAAAGCAGGTTCCCTGCTGCCTCCAGGTTAAGCCTGATATCCTGAAAATTCTGATTCTTCAGCACCTTCTTGTTGGACCAGTTCACCGAATAGCGGGAATCGATAATCAGGTGAGGCTCATAACTGTAATACAGGTACTTTCCCTCCAGCCAATCCTGGAACTCCTCCGATTTGTAAGGCGTCAGGATCAGACTGGCTTCAAGAGGAAAAACCCTGTGAAGCAGCCTTTCAGATTTTCTCCAGTCATACCCGAAAGATGCATTGGCCATGGTTCTGGTATAATCAGGCCGTTTCTGGTAATTATAAGAAAGCCTGATGTTGGTTTGCGGATTATACTCTCTTATAAACCTGTCGGTTTTAAAGGGCAGAAGAAACTTCGGAATCCTGAGACGAGCTTCCACCCCATATTCCTGCAGCAGGCCCCTTCCTACGCCCTCGTCAGTACTGGATGATGATTCCGACAGACTCTCTCTGGCACCCATAAACGAGATGTCGAACTGCTCTGAGCCTCCGAACAGGTTGCGATGGCGATATCCTAAGTTGACCCCAGCTCCAATGTTTCCTCCCGAGTTGGTTCCCTCCAGTTTTATGGAATAGCTCTGAAGAGTGGCAGGGGCAATACGTATATCACAGTCCAGCATGGGAGTCTCACCAAGCACTTCCCGGAAACGAATATCCACCATCCTGGAAGCGCTAAGGGAAGAGAGGTTACGATAAGTTCTCTGCATATCAGAGGCATCAAAGAGCTGGCCCGGAATAATATAGTTCTTCTGTGTCACCACTCCGGAGCGGATATTTGGCTTGCCCTCCGAGATTACATAAATGGAATCATAATACAGGGTATCCCTTTGACGGTCCGGAACTTCGCCCTCCCTCCTGGAAGCCATCATATCATGATCAGTTTCCAGGTAAACATTCCGGATGGTATAAACCGGATGCTTAGTTTGAATTAAATTCCCTAATTCGTCCCTCTCTGGAAAATTCTTGATACCCAGGGTGACGCTCACACTGTTGTTCCTTAGCGAGCTATCCACCTCATAGTAAATAAAATCCTTGTTAAACCGGTAATATCCATTGTCCCTCAACACTTTCTCTATCCGACCCATCTCTTCCATCAATACATCCACATCAAAAAGCTCACCGCTTCGGAACCTGCTGGATCCTGAATCGGGTAATACAAGCGAGGAGAGCTTACCATCCTGGAAGAAATAGCTAATATCCTTGATTGTATAAGGCAAATTTGGGTTTACATGGTATATTACTTTTGCCTTTCCTTTTTTATAGATGGTGGAATCGGTCACCACTGAATTGTAAAATCCCTTATTGTTCATATATAGTTTAAGCTGCTCAGAGGATTTCCCCATCAGATCCTCATCATAAACAACAGGTGATTCCCCGATACGCCTGAGCCAACCATGGGGCCATTTTTCCTTCTCTGGATTGGAAAGGTTATAAAGCGAGAGGTAAAACCTCCAGCCCAGCACTTTCTTATTGGGCTTTTGCTTGATGTATTTATTGAGTGCTTTTTTATCAAATCCCCCATCACCTGCCTCAATTTTATAATCCTTCATAAGGTATTCATCTGCAGGCACGTATTTAGTTGCATTGCAGGAGATCATGAGGATTGGAACAAGCAGGAAAATGATATATAGGGACCTTCTTCTCAATGGTAGGTTTAAAGATGCTAAAGTACAAATTATAATGCAGTCAAATCTTTTTTCATCTTTGCATAATCAACATCAAAAGCATGATCTCCATCGCAAAGTCCAAACTGATTCGTTCCCTTGACCGCAAGAAAAGCCGGGACCAGCAAAAACTGTTTATAGTGGAGGGGGTGAAAATGGTACAGGAGCTCCTTGACTGCTCTTTGGAAAATGCCCTTGAGGTGAGCGAGGTTTTCGCCACCGGGGAATGGATCGACAAGCGTGGGAAAGCACTTAAAGAGGGAATCGGGCTGAACGAGGCAAGTGAACAGGAAATCCGCAAAGTGAGTCACCTGCATACTCCCCAGCAGGTACTTGCTCTGGTAAAGATTCCGGACCAGGAACTGATTCCGGCTCATTTTGCCGAAGAGTCAGTCCTGGGACTTGAAGCAATTCGTGATCCGGGGAACCTGGGAACCATTGTCAGGACGGCAGACTGGTTCGGTATCAGATCCATATTATGCACACCCGACTCGGTCGATCTCTATAATCCAAAGGTGGTACAGGCAAGCATGGGTGCGGTGGCCCGAACCCGGGTATATTACACGGATCTGGAAACGATCATGCAGGATCCGACCCTGAAACAGAAACCCGTATACGGGACCTTCCTCAAGGGAGAGAACATCTATGAAACAAGCATCGAGGCAGCTCCCTTAATTCTTTTCGGAAATGAATCCACCGGACTCTCCGGACTCTATGATGCCTATCTGAAAGGCAGGCTAAGCATCCCATCATTTGCCGGTGATCAGGGCGGTCCGGAATCACTCAACCTGGCCTCCTCGGTGGCGGTGGTTTGTTCTGAGCTCAAAAGAAGGGGCTGTTAAACAGCAGGGGACAGCAGCTTTACTCGAAATGAAAGTTGAGCATGACAATGAAGGAACGTGCACTGGAAATGGAACTGGTATATTCTTCATATCCCTTCCGTGAAGTAAGATCAAGAATATTTCGAAGACCCATTGCCACTTTTATTTCCGGGGCAAATTTAAAATACTTCAGGTAGTTATCAATGCCGAATCCAAATTCCAGGTAGATATCGCCCGGAATAAACTTCACATATTCATTGACGTCAGAATCATAGGTATCGCCCCTTTTTTTTGCGACCATATCAAACCTGTAATTGAGCCCCCCCACCAGGTAGGGGCGGTAATTATTGACTCGTTGTGAACGGTACTTAAAAAGCAGGGGGAATTCCAAAAATCCGGCCCCAATGGACTCCTTGTGCAAGGGATCCTTAAAGGTGGGAGTGTTTTCCTGGTCAGGCAGATATTCGTAATAATAAAGGTCTCTCTGCCCAAAGCTGATCCCGGGAAGAAAACGAAGGTTCCAGTTCTGGTTCAGCCTCAAATCAGACACAACTGTTACCTGGAATCCGGGCTGCAGGCTGCTCACATCCGCATAGACGAAGTCGACTGGCACACCATACTCATCAACAGGAGAATAATTCCTTTTAACAGCAACATCCATGGTATTTAAACCCACTGTAAAACCAAAGTGGACCCGCTTCAGGTCAAAGGCTGGAAGATTTTGAGGCATCGCCTCCTGGGAAAAAACCCGGAGGGAGAACAGACAGATGACGAAAAGCA
>JAOZLK010000211.1:0-2965 GCA_029934875.1 Bacteroidales bacterium
GCCTCGTCCCGCGGACTGGGCTCCCATCGTCCGCGACACGCTGGGGCTCGACCTCGTTCAGGTGTCACTGGACCTGGTGGATCTGATGCAGGACGACGATTCGACGGTCCGAGCCATCGATGAGCACCTGGAGACCATTGTACCCATTGGGAAGGACAAGGGCCTCTACGAATGGGATGTGGTGAATGAACCCTTCATCAATCACGATGTAATGGACATCCTTGGAGAGGAGGTACTGGTGGACTGGTACAACAAGGTGCGTGAGCTTGATGCAAATCCCCACTTGATTCTCAATGAGTACAACATTATCATGGGAGGCGGCCGACCCGACTTCCAGGAGAATTTTGAAAGAATCATTTCCTACCTGCAGGCAGAAGGTGCTCCCCTGGAGGGGATCGGGATGCAATGTCACTTTGATGAGAACCTACCTGGAATTACCAGGGTACTTGAGATTCTAGATCGTTTTGAGATCTTTGGGCTTCCCATCCAGATTACAGAATTTGATGTGGCCATCAGGGATGAGGATGTACAGGCAGATTACCTCCGGGACTTTTACACCGCCGTTTACAGTCATCCTGCCACCGATAAGATTGTCATGTGGGGCTTCTATGAAAAGGTGATGTGGAAGCCACTGGGCGCCCTTGTAAGAAGCGACTGGACGCACAAAGCCAACTATGATTTGTACATGGACCTGCTGTATAAGCAGTGGTGGACTCCCGATGCTTCCGGCGTAACCGGGGATAACGGCAGTTTTGACATCCGTGGTTTTGATGGATATTATGAAATTACAGTCGAGATGGATGATTCTACCTACTTGTTCAGGGACCGGCTTATAGAAAGTGACACCATACTGGAATTGTCTCCTGCCAACAGCAGTGCTCCTGTGGGTTGGGACAGGCCGGGCAGGGATGCAGCTGGTGCACTTATCTCATATCCCAACCCCTTTAATGAACAGGTAATTCTGTCCTATACCCTGGAGGAGCAGGCTGACCTGACCTTTCAATTTTACTCCATGGATGGTTCCCTGGTTTCTTCAGCCTCTGCCTCTCATGATATGGCGGGGACTTACTCTTCGACCTTTGACTTCAGCGATCTTCCCCCGGGCATTTATATGTGCGTGGTGGATAGTGATGGACCTGAGTTGGAACGATCAATCCTGAAAGTTGTAAAAAGGTGATATATAAGGAATTCGGGAATACTGGCTTAAAGGTGTCTGCCCTTGGATTCGGATGCATGAGGTTCCCTCTGGTGGGGAAGGATAATCGGGCGATCGATGAAGCACATGCCACTAGAATGGTCCACTATGCCATTGAAAAGGGGGTGAATTATTTTGACACGGCCTATCCTTATCATGCGGAAAATTTTTCCAAAGCGGGGGAAAGTGAGCCTTTTCTGGGCAGGGCCCTTAAGAATGGATTCCGGGAAAAGATCTTCCTGGCAAGCAAGCTCCCCTGCTGGTTGGTAGAGTCCAGGGAGGGGCGGAAGGCCTTAAATATGCTGCAGGGAAAGGACTGGGAGTTCTGGCCATGGAACCGCTCCGGGGAGGCACCCTGGTTAATGGTCTTCCGGAGGAGGCCGGCAGAATCCTGGAGCAAGCTGTACCAGGTAGGTCTAAGGTGGACTGGGCCCTGCGATGGTTGTGGAAGCAGCCCGAAGTGGCCGTAGTATTGAGCGGCATGTCGCACATGGATCAGCTCGGGGAGAACCTGGAGCTCACGGAAAGGGCAGCAAGCGCTTCATGGACTTCACATGATGCTGAGACACTCAGACAGGTAAGGCAGGTCATCCTGAAATTACAGAAAGTAAATTGTACAGCCTGTGGATATTGTCTCCCATGTCCGCATGGTGTCAATATTCCCCGTAACTTCTCGCTGTGCAACGACCACCATATGCTCAATGATCCGGCTGCCAGGGCAAGATATTACAGCCTGCTCGGCGAGAAGGAGAGGGCATCCGCATGCATAGCCTGTGGTGAGTGCCTTGAGAAATGTCCCCAGCAAATAGCCATTCCCGATGAACTGCAGCATGTGGCAGATCTATTCGGGACTTAAGCCATTATGTTTAGCTGTTGCTCAACTCATAGTCATCCATATTCGTGAATGCGTAGTTATATGAGGTGGGAACAATGGTATTGTAATCGTCGATGCTGGCGTTGGAAAGGCAGGCATCAATGATCCTCTTCCCTGTGAGCAGTAAATCACTCTTCAGGTACTTCTGCAGCTCCTCTTTGAAAAACTCTTCCAGCATCTGGGCACCTGCATCATAGCCTTCTATGCCCACCTCATCCTGTTTATAAACTTTCAGGAAGCGAGAGGGGATTTTGGAGCCCTCAATGGTCAGGTAGTTCAGCTCATAACCCAGCAGGTTACAGCGGGCAGGCTGGTATTGATCGGACTTCATTTTTGCAACCCCACGCCAGGTAAGATACTCCCGCATAAGCAGCTGGGGCTTGAATCCAACCTTCCAAACGCCAATGTGCTGGTTGGGAACCAGTGTATAGTTGGTCCGGGGTGTTTCGATGATTTGCTTCAGCAGCATATTGGCGTGATTGATTTGTAAACCTGTAGCAAAGGGCCAGTATGAGCCAACACCTTCACTGCCCATTTTTCCGCTATCCACAATGCTCGGATTATTGAATCCGCGGGGAGAGACCAGCCTCCAGAGCCATGCAAGGGTGGGAGGAAGGATGTGGAAGAGGCCAAGAATCCCATAGCTTGGATCCTCTGCGGTACAGGATGGTGCACGAAGTCCGAAACTCCTGATATCCACAGAAACCGGGTGGTCAATCACATTCTCAACTGTATTTCGGGGTAAGACAATGCGGGGATTAGGACAGGGTTTTCCGGGTTCATCCTCTATATGCTCCCAGATCAGGGCTGTGGATTGGGGAGTGGTTTCAATATTCAGAAAAAGGAGGGGATATCTGGCATTGATAGTGGCCTTTTCCAGTATGGGATCGTCTCCT
>JAOZLK010000211.1:2975-4155 GCA_029934875.1 Bacteroidales bacterium
CCAGGCATTCTCGGCATCCACAATTCTCAACTTTCCATCGTTGCGTTGCAGCGAGGGGTGACAGAAGGCCATATCGTCGGCAACCGGATTGAATGAACAGAACCTGGGGATGGTAATAAAACGCTCTTCACCATTTACCAGGTTCTTTCCCAGTGAGATACGGCCATCGGGCTCCCTTGCAATGTGCTGGTGCATTTCACTCTTTCCACCCCCGCTGGCGCCTTCATGCATGAATGTGGTGGTATTATCATAGGGGCTGATGGATTGAACGGCCGAGCAATGTGCAGTCACCCAGCCCTCCTTTTCACCCTGGGAGAGGATTACACCATAAAGACCCTTTTTAGCACTGGGACCGGGATAGAGGTTGTAAGCATAAAGCTCATGCAATTGTTCGGTGCGGTTGTGAACCACCACCTGTTTGCCTTCGAAATGGGTATGCCTGAATACAGGAGCAACCAGGATGGATGACTCCATCTTTGCACCATCCTTCAGGCTGTAAACCGGAACGATTTCCTGGAGCATGGACAAACCCAGTGCAAAAAATGCTGCATTGGAAGGTACCACAGCTATTCCCAGGGAGCCAATACCGACCCTGCCTGCAAAATAGAAAAAAACCGATAGCTCCTGCTCTTTTAACCATTGAAAGGTCTCCTCCTGCAGGGAGGAGAATTCGTATCCGTATTTATCCTTAAACCTTTGCTTATCGGAGGGCAGGTCATCGGCAATAACCATGGTGTCCGGATCGCGCCTGCGCATGTAGGCCTCCGTATAATTGGCTGAGATCCCATTCTTTACCCTGTGCACAATTGCTTCGGTAAATGGCTCTTTGCCAGGTATATCGTAGTTTACCTCATACTTGACATTTTCTTTATTGCCTGTGGCCACATCGGCCAGCTCGTGGCTGGAATTATATACTGATAATTTTTTGCACTCTTTTAGTACGTTTTCCAGGTAAGCCGGAAGGTGAATGCCTCTTTGTTCCAGTTCTTCGAATAAATTAATCATACCTTGTTAAAATTTGGTGCAAAAGTAGCGAATTCTCTTTCTTTATTCGTCTAGAATGATGCAACTTTTATGTTAAATTTGGGTCCTCATTTTAGATCGATTGTCATAAACATATCCCAAAGATGAAATTATCAGGACCTTTGCTCTTTCTATCCCTTGTATTTGTGGCTTCAGA
>JAOZLK010000211.1:4165-7425 GCA_029934875.1 Bacteroidales bacterium
GACTTCTCAGTCGGCCTTAGCCCAGGTGCCCGACGGGGGAATCATGCTAAACAGTGAGACCGGAACCACCTTTCAGAAAAATGGGAAGTGTACGGTAACTGAAGTTGCTGTCAGCGATCAGGATTTCACCTCTGCCATAAAGGTTGTGGTTGGCACAGATGTATCCAATGCCTGGGATGCCCAGTTGAAGTTCCCCGCTGTTGGGGGAGTCGCAATAAATGATGTGGTACTTGTGGCCTTCTGGGCCCGCTGCACTGCTTCCCTGGAGGAGACCGGTGAGGGGGCCCTGAATGTGATTATAGAACATAATGTTTCCTACGCGAAAGAGCTTAGCACCAACGTACATGTCGGAGGGGAATGGAAAGAGTACTATACCCCTTCGAAGATTGCCTCTGCCTTGTCTCAATCGGAGATCAGTCTTCTTTTTCATATGGGCTTTCCCTCACAAACCGTTGAGGTGGCAAATGTCCGTTTCCTAAATTACCAGGATAAACTGAATTTGGAGGATTTGCCTGAAACAGAGATGACCTATGTTGGTCAGGCACCCGATGCTTCGTGGCGTGCTCCTGCCGAGGAGCGGATTGGTCAGATTCGCAAAGGCGGGGCTTCCATACGGGTTTATGATGAAAGCGGAGCACCCCTTGAAGGTGCGCAGATCCGAATAGAGATGGATAAACACCAGTTTGGATTTGGAACGGCCATTGCTGCAAGTGAATTTAACAGCAATGCCACCTATCGTAATATGATCTTTGATCATTTCAATGAGGTGGTCTTTGAGAATGACCTGAAATGGCCACAATTCATCAATGCCAGTACGCACCCTGGCATTACCAGGGTCCTGGATAGCCTGGATGCCCACGGGATACCGGCAAGGGGGCACAATATTATCTGGCCCTCCTTCAGGCATACTCCCCAGGTGGTGGAGGATTTGAAGGATAATCCTGAGGCCCTGCGCGCTGTCATCGATAAACATATCGATGAGGTAGTAGGTTTTGCCGAGGGCAGGCTAAATGATTGGGATGTGATTAATGAACCCTATTCGGAGCACGACATTCAGGATATCCTCGGAGATGAGGTGATGGCCGACTGGTTCAGGAGGACACGCAGGCTGGACAGGGGCGTAAAGCTTTATCTCAATGACTATTCAATCCTCAGTGGAGGTGGCAATAACAAGGTGAAGCAGGACTATTATTATGGACTCGTTCAGGATATTGAAGCCTGGGGCGGGGAGATCGACGGAATTGGGATGCAGGGCCATTTTGGTACCGATCTCACCTCAATTACCAAGGTTTATGAAATATTAGAACGATTTGCTGAACTGGATAAGGAGATTAAGATCACCGAGTTTGATATCAATACCACCCAGCGGGGGGTGCAGGCCGACTATACCCGTGATTTTATGACCATATTATTCAGTCACCCTTCGGTGAAATCCCTCATGGTGTGGGGCTTCTGGGCCAATCGCCACTGGAAACCCGAATCGGCTTTTTATGAGGGGGACTGGAGCATCAGACCCCACGGAGAGGTCTGGAACGATTTGATTAAAAACCAGTGGTGGACCCCAGCCACTGATCTTGTCTCAGATGCCAATGGCGATATGTCCATTGAAGGTTTTCTGGGAGACTACTCCTATACTCTGAGCTATGGAGATGTAGTGCGAACCGGGACTTTCTCACTTGACAATTCCTTCCAGAGCGGTCATGAAAATTCCATTTTCATCTCCCTGGATGAATCTTTGCCAGAAAGTGTGGAGATCACCTCATCGCATCCGGGCTATATCTGTTCCGGAGACCTGGTCAGACTTCAAACGCATGAAGCGGATGGCCTGGCTTACCTGTGGGAAAAGGATGGTGTGGAACTTGAGCAGCAGGAAAGCTCCATTGTTGTTGGGGATTCTGGAATCTATACAGTTACTATATCAAATAACGGACTCTCACTGAGCTCTGCTCCTTATGTGCTGGAGCTCAGGGAAAGCCCGGCAAGCGAGATGCTTGTGGAAGGTGAACTGGAGATTTGCCAGGGAGCCACGGTAACTTTCAGTGTCGATGATGGAGGCTTGAGTGAATATGAGTGGTACAGGAATAACTACCGTACCCAATGGGGCAACACACAACTTTCTGCCAGTACAACGGGGTCTTACCAGGTGGAGGTCATCAGCAATGGCTGTGCCTCATTGTCCGATCCTCAGGAGCTTGTGGTTCACTCCTTACCAGATGCTGCCGTGGAGATGGTGGGAGAAAGCACCTTCTGTGAAGGAGGGAGTGTCGTGTTGAATGCCAGCACTCAGGCTGGAGTTATCTTTACCTGGTACAGGGGTGAGGAGCTGCTTGAGGAGACCGGCTCTTCCCTTACAGTAACTGAGTCAGGAAGCTATTCCCTTGTTGCAAGCAATGAAAACTGTTCTAATAGTTCCTCGTCGGTGGAGGTAGAAGTACTATCTGCCACAGATCCACAATGTACGGTGGGTATGGATGAGGAGCTGTACGGAACACGTGTATTTCCCAATCCCTTTCATGGCGTACTCCAGGTAGAATTTCCAGCTGTTGCAGTTGAAAAGAGTACGATTGAGGTTTTTGATGCCCTTGGGAATCTTGTAGTCCTGAAGCAGGCCGAGGCAGGGGTAAGTCTTTTAATGCTCACCATAGAAACCCCCGGACTCTACACGCTATGCATCATCCGGGGTGAGGACATTCAGATTCACAAGGTGATCAAGCTCTAACTCATTTAATATCCCGGATCTTCATGGAAATTACCTCGCCCGACTTGGCATCGAGCTTGAAAATTTTATAACGAACCGATTTTCCCACCAGGAGGGAGGAGGCCACAGAATTTGCGACTCCCTCATAACTTATAGTTATGAACCAGTGGACTTTATCATCGGTCAGTTCTGCCTCTTCCAGTTGAACCTTTTCAGCATCAGGGAAGAAGGAAACCAGGTGTGATCTGGCTTTATCTGCAGCCTCTTTTACGTCTATCATCTCAGTTAATAATTTTCTGCCTTCATTTTCATATACTTCTGGGGATGGAGGCAGGCAGGGCAGTTTTCAAGTGCCTTTTCCGACTCATAAGTGTAGCCGCATACCATGCACTGCCACCATACTTTACCATCCTTCATAAATACCCTGTCTTCTGATACGTTCTGAAGCAGTTTCAGGTAGCGTTTTTCGTGTTCAGCTTCCACTTTGGCGATCATTTTAAATGCAGCGGCCACCTGGGGAAATCCCTCTTCTTTTGCAATCTCGGCAAAGGCAGGATAAAGA
>JAOZLK010000212.1 GCA_029934875.1 Bacteroidales bacterium
TGCAATAATGTGAAGGGTTTTAGATTTGAGTTTAATTGTCGAATGATCCATGCTGAGGCTGAGGGATTCGGGTCCCGGCAATAGGGCTATCAACTCCCTGAAGTTATCTACTGTACCACAGCCCAGGTGTTCACGGGCAGCCCTGTTCATGGTCTGTATCTCCCCGGAGTCATAGTAGGTAATGATCCCTGTTGATACATTGTTAAGGATGGCTTCAAGGTAGTGTGCCTGTACCTCCAGGTCAATGCGGTTTTCTTTCCACTCCAGGATGAGCTTTTCAAGGCTTTCATTCAGACCCCTGAAGTTCCTGTCTGTATAACGGACAGAATAACTTAAAGTCGGGTCTTTTTCATGCATGTAGCTTAGGAATGATGCAAGGATGCGGTTGGCCCTGTTCACAAGATAAATGAGCTTTAACAGTAGAATCAGGGCAAGGATAATCATCCCTGCTGCTGTAGTAGGCTGTTGCCTTGTGTAGAAGAAAAAGAAGGCAAGAAATACGGCAGCAAACAAGAGAATGCTGTGTAAAACCACGGATAGGGTGAAGCGGTTAAAGGCCATATTTCTTCATTTTGGCATAAAGAGTAGTCCTTGAAATCTGCAGCATCTGGGCTGCCCTGGAATTGTTTCCCCTGCATTTTTTGAGCACCCTGTCGATTGCATCTCTCTCCACCTCTTCAAGACTGAAGGAATCTGAAGTCTCCCGCCCCGGACCTTCCAGGTTTAAGTCATTCGCTCCCAGAACACTGCTTTCGGTCATGATAACAGCTCTCTCCATACAATGTTTGAGTTCCCGGACGTTTCCTGGCCAGGGGTAGACCTCCAGTTTCTGAACAGCCTTATTATTGAGGCGCATCCCGGGTTTGTTGTACCTGTGGCTGAATTGATCAAGAAAATAATGGGCCAGCTGGCTAATATCGGCCCCCCGCTCCCTGAGTGGAGGAAGCTCGAGGGTCACCGTATTGAGCCGGTAATAAAGGTCCTCCCGGAAGGTCCCTTCAGCAATCATTTCTTTCAGGGATCGGTTGGTGGCAGTGATCAGCCTGATGTCAATCTTTACGGGCTTGTGACCCCCGACCCGGATCAATTCACGGTTTTGAATAACCTGCAGAAGTTTGGCCTGGATGGAAAGGGGGATGTTCCCAATTTCGTCCAGGAAAAGGGTGCCCCCATGGGCGTTTTCAAAGCGACCCACCCGATCGTCCCTCGCATCGGTAAAGGCTCCTTTCACGTGTCCGAACATTTCACTTTCGAAGAGACTCTCGCTAAGGGAGGCCACATCCACCCCAACAAAAATCTGCTCTGCACGCTTCGATTGTCTGTGAATTTCCCGTGCAATCACTTCCTTACCCGTTCCGTTTTCTCCAAGAATAAGCACATTTGCGTCAGTGGAAGCCACCCGACCCAGGCTTTTCATGAGTGAGTTCATTGCTTCAGACGAACCGCGAATCATGCGGTACTCCCTTTCCAGATCCTCTGAAAGTTGGAGCTGCCTGCTCTGGAGTTGTTTGACTTCCTTTCCCTTTCGGTGCAGCCGTATGGCATTTTGCAGGGTAATAATGAGTTTTTCCGGTTCCCAGGGTTTGCTAATGAAATCGGTCGCTCCTTCCTTGACTGCTTTTACGGCCAGACCAATATCTCCATAGGCGGTAATCAGGATTACAGGGAGAAGGGGATCTGCCTTACGGATTTCGTTCAGCCAGAAAATCCCCTCATTTCCGGATGTTTCGCCCTTAGCGAAATTCATATCCAGAACCACAAGGTCGTAGTCATTCCTCCAGAGCAATTCATGAATACGGGAGGGTTTAGAAAGCACATCGATCTCCTTGAATTCATCCTTAAGAAGGATCCGGAGTGATTCAAGAATCTGTATGTTGTCGTCGATTATTAATACACGCGCTGTGATCATGATCTTACTTTCATGTAAATTTATAAGGATTTGTCCGGAAAGTTAACACCTGCTGTTCAATTTCTGAACAGTTTTTTTGGAATCAAGAAACAGTAATACCAGTTAAATAGCAGGTATACAGTAATATAGATCCACGAATAATAGTATGGCATCCTATTGGCATTAACAGGGTAAACCCAGAAAGACAACACATGATCCTTAGTTATTTCAAATACGCCTTCCGGAACCTGGTAAAACAACGGGGCCGTACCATTATCAACCTCTTTGGCTTATCAATCAGCATTGCGGTAGGCATCATTATTTACCTCTATACCACAGGAGAACTCAGCTATAATAATTTCCATGAAAACAGTGAACGTATTTACCGGATGTACTCAAGCGTGGACCCCATCGACCGGGAACGAATGTACTCTCCCTACCAGCCAGGGGAAATGGCAGATGCCCTGCAGGAGAAAATTCCCGGAGTTGAGCATACCTGCCGTTTGAAAGGTACACCGGCTTTTATCGGTCCGGGTGAAGAACTTTTCCAGGAGTATATTGGATTTACTGACTCCACTTTTTTTGAATTGTTTAGCTATGAGTTCCTGGCCGGGGACTCTGAAACCCCGCTTTTTGAGCTAAAAAGCGTGGTGTTGAAGGAGAGTGTCGCACGAAAAATTTTCGGGGATACACTGGTCTCCCTTAACGATATCATTGGTCAGGTCATTGAATTTCCTGAAGCCCCACCCTTTAATCAATATACGGTGACTGCGGTTATTGCAGATCCCCCGAAGAATACATCCTTTTACTGGGATGTGCTGATCCCTTATACCAACGCCAGGGTTTATTCAAGAAGTAACGATTTTGGGGGGGATACCTACATCTATGTGATGTTGGATAAGATGAATGATATGGAAGGACTGGAAGAGGCGTCCCAGGGCTTGATTGAGGAGTTTCACGGGGAGGGGCTCAGGCAATACGTGCAGATGGGTTTTCTGAAGGAAGGGGAACACAATTTTCGCTACCGCTTTATGCCTTACAGGGATCTCTACCTGGGATCGGACCACTTCCAGGGATCGTATGAGGAGCTAGGAAATCAGAACTCCATCTATATTTTGTCAAGTATCGCGATTCTCATCCTTTTAATCGCCTGTTTTAATTATGTTATGATCGCCATTGGCACGGCCCTGAACAGGGTTGGAGACTTTGGTATAATGAACGTAGTGGGTGCCCGGAGGTGGCAAATCCTGATCCAGTTCGTGGTGGAATCTTTTGTGCTGACCCTGATCTCCACATTCCTGGGGATGATTCTGGCAGAGCAACTTCTTCCGCTATTTAACAAACTTGCGCAGGATGACCTGGCTTTTACACTCTATTCCCGGGGTATTCATTTCCTCTTCCTTCTAGCTATTATTGTGTTTATTGTGCTGAGCACCAGTACATACATCGGGATTTACCTACTTCGGAGAACTCAGCCGCTTCGTTTCCTGCGCAGGGAGATGCTGTCCGTAAGGCGAAATGGGGTGGCCCGCGTTTCGGTGGTCCTGCAGTTCTTTATTGCCATATCACTGCTTATTTCGGGGGGAGTAATCCTGAAGCAGCTTCACTACATTGTGAACCGGGATGTTGGTTTCGATAAAGAGGAAACTGCAGTTCTCCATGTGGACTTTGACTATCAAAAAATCATTACCCTGAAAGAGAAAATCATGGAATCAGCCTCTGTAAAAAGGGTGACCATGAGTGACCGCAGTTTCGATTCCGGAAGCAGTTCCCAGGGACTTAAGAACAAGCTGGGCGAGATGACCACGGTACGTTTCCTGAGGATCGATTCGGATTACATAGAGGCTCTGGGATTGGAGCTCATCGATGGAAGAAACTTCTTCGGGAATGAGCCCAACGATTCCATCCCTGACGTGATCGTCAATGAAACCCTGGTCAGGGAACTTGAAATAGAGAATCCGGTTGGTGAACAGGTGTTTCTGGATACAGATGGAAGAAGGGTAAATATTATTGGAGTGGTCAGGGATTTTCATTACGATTCCATGCATGATGAGATTCTTCCCTTGATGATGCATAACTTTGAATACAATAGCATATGGTACCTCTTTGTGAAGGCAGAGGCCGGACAAATGGCTACTGTCCTGGAGCACAGTGAAAAAGTATGGAAGGAAGTGGTGCCTGAATTTTCCTGGGATTACACCTTCATGACCGAGATCCTTGAGGGGCAGTATAAGGCCGAGGACCGTTGGAGCCGGATTATTGCCTATGCTGCCATCATTGCCATCCTGCTTTCCTGTCTTGGTCTGATGGGTATCAGCGAGCTGCTGGTAGCCCGCCGTTTCAAAGAGGTAGGCATCAGGAAAGCCAACGGGGCAACCATCAGTAATGTCATTGTTCTATTGAACAGAGATCTCATCAAATGGGTAATCCTGGCCTACATACTTGCCTGTCCGGCCGCATGGTTTGCCATGAGGCGCTGGTTACAGGATTTTGCTATTCGCACGAGTATCTCCTGGTGGATATTTGCCCTGGCCGGACTGGCTGCACTGATGATATCCATCTTTACCATTACCTTGCAGATATACAGGGTGGCCCGGCAGAATCCGGTCAATGTATTGAGGTACGAGTAGCCTGGATCCTCCTTATTTTGAGGATATTTTTCGGTTAATTTAATTTTTAGTTGAATAAACTTAAAGATAAGTTTGTAGAACTAAGAAATAAGTTATATGTTTGTTCTGTGCAAACTTAAAAAGGTGACTTATGGTAACCCTGACCAAAGCGGAAGAAAGGATTATGCAGATACTGTGGGATCTCAAACGAGGTTTCATCAAGGATATCCAGGAGAACTTTCCCGAACCACAGCCCCCCTACAATACCATCTCGACCATCGTAAGGGTGCTTGTGAAGAAGGAGATTGTCTCCTATAAAACCTATGGTGGATCCCACCAGTATTTTCCCTTAATCACCAGGGAAGAGTACAGAAGCGAGATGATGGGCCGCCTGATGAAGAACTATTTTGGCAACTCGCTCAAGGAAGTGGTCAATTTCTTTTCGGAGAAAAAAGACCTGGATGTGGATGAAGTGGATGAGGCGATGAGAATGCTTGAAGATCTGAAAAAGCAGAAAGACAAATAGGCCCTTCAATTATGGTACATTTCATGATATACCTGTTGGAGACAGGCATATGCCTGTCGCTGCTCTACCTGGCCTACTGGTTGTTTTTAAGGAAGGAAACCTACTTTAATTTCAATCGCATTTTCCTGGTGGGCAGTATAGCCCTTTCCCTGCTTATTCCCTCGCTGCACATGAACATCATTGTGCCCCGGGGCAGTACCCTGGAGCATACCGCCACGGGAATCGAAAAGGCAAGGGGCAGCTACGAGGAGATGATCCGGCTGATCAATGCTGATTTCGGTACTGAACCGGGAGCCAGGCACTTGGCCGGAGGAGGAGATCGCGGAGGAACTCAGATGGAGAATGGGGGAACGGTCCCTGGCAGAGCTGATCAAATGGTCTCGTCCCAAAGAAGCATATCAATTTCGAAAATATTATTGATTCTCTATATATGTGGGGTGTTTTACTTCTTGGCCAGGTTTGTATACCTGGTCGTCCGCCTCTACCTGCTGGCAAAACGAAACAGGGTTACCCGGCAGGAAGGGTTCCGGATGGTCGAGATCCAAGAGCAAATTTCCCCATTCTCCTTTTTCCGCTTTTTGTTTATTAACCACGGTTCTTTTGAAGAACCGGAGTTACACCAGGTGCTGGAACATGAGAAGGTACACATCATGCAAAGGCACTCCATGGATCACCTGTTTGCACACATTCTTGCCGTATTCCAGTGGTTTAATCCCATTGCTTGGCAGATCAGGAAAGCCCTGAAAACCACGCATGAATATATCGCCGACCGGCAGGTTATAGACAGGGGAGTTGAACGGATTGATTATCAATCCTTATTACTGAAACAGGTGATCGGGTATCACTCTGTTGAACTGGTAAACAACTTCAATTTAAAACCCATTAAAAAACGAATAGCCATGATGAATAAAACCAAATCGGGAATACCCGCACGCTTTAAAGCGGCACTGGTAGCTCCCTTCGCCATACTTATATTCTTCCTTTTTGCAGATTTCACACTCAAAGGAACAAGTGCTCAGGTAGAATCCTTCAAAGAGCTTGAGGGATTGTGGATCAAACAAACAGTTGATGACTTCAGTGAGACAATCCTGGTAAAGGATGGGGTCTTCTCCTATCCTGATGGACAGGAAATCAGGCAGTATGATATGAAGTCCACCGAAGAAGGGAAAATGGTTCTCATGAGTCCTGTAAGCCCGGGGTATTCGGGTGCAAGGGGAGGCTCAGTAATGACTTACAGTCTCTCAGGAGATGAGTTGACTTTTTCCTGGAATCCCTGGTCCGTGACCCGGTACAATCGTTCTACAGCCACCAATACACTGGATCTGTTTTTGCTGAAGAACCAGATGAAAATAGATCTTCCATCCATATCCAGGTATCGGCTGCTGGAAAAGGATAATCAGATTTACAGGATAGGAATTGCCATGGGCAATACAGGGAAGACCATCTATACCGTAGATGGTCAGCTTACATCTCTTCCCCAGATATCCGTTTCTGTGAACAGGGTGCTCGGTGAAAAAACTTCGCTGGATGCACATGATGCTATCGGGATCTTCCTTGTGGACCAGAAGGTTCACATGTCGGAGGTGGTCAAAGCCAGGGAAGAACTGCTGGAGGCCACACGTTTTCATGTGGCTGAAGGAGGCTATCCGCATGGAGATATGGAATTGTCTCCCCTCCTGTACCATTCAGTGGCCCTGCCCCGCCTACTTCCCCCGAAGAATGCCAAAATACTTGACAAGGATGAAGTGGAAAAAAGTGGAGGAAAGGTTCATACCATTGACTTATCGGACCGAAATTCCAATCCAAAGGAAGTGGACAAGAAGCTGAAGGAGTTTATCAGCAGCAGTCCGAAAGGCAGGTATGTAATCTCCCTGGAGTATGATGGGAATATTCCATACGGACAGTATGTGGAAACGGTCGATATGATCTATAATGCCGTCTACTCTTTCCGCATTAGCCTGGCCGAAGAGAAGTATGGTGCCCCCTATGATAAATTGGGTGCAGAATTACAAAAAGAACTTCGAAAGGTCTATCCCATGGCCCTTTCTGAGAAAATGAAATAGAAGAGTGAGAACCCACTCAACAGCAGGAAGGCCTTCCTGCTGTTGAAATAACCTCTAAGAAAGGAAATAATCTTTCCGTTCAGGCCTTTGGCTTATTGGTCTGGGCAAGGGGAGCTTTATTTATATGTTATACAGCATGCTTAAATCAGGTAACAAATATCACCCATTCGTTATTAAACCTTTAAAACATGTAAAGGTTTAATAACGAATCCATTCTTAATTTACTTACACAAAATATTTCATTTTGATTATTGCATTTTGAAAGGAATCAGTTTTTTTCATAGATTGCTTATTGGAATTCCTCTCGGATAATTATC